>JBILLC010000199.1:0-5089 GCA_044376275.1 Chthoniobacteraceae bacterium
CTTTTACGGTGAGGACGCTGAGATGTGTTTTCGTTTAAAGCGTTCAGGTTGGCATGTTGTTTTTGACTCAGAGGGATCTATTACCCACTACGGGGGTGCATCCTCAGATTCGCCTCGTTGTCCCGAAATCCGTCGAATTCAATTGCGGTGGGCGGCAAGGCTTCGTTTGCAGCGGGTCTGTTACGGAGTGCTGGCTGAGGTTTGGATGCGTTCACTTCACACGCTTTTCATCACGCTAAACCTATTCGTGATGGCGATCACTGGACGGCGCGGCTCCAGTGGTTGGGACCGTACTTTGTGCGATCTCCGCGTGTTGTCGAAAGGTGGGATCACAACTTGAGTTCGCCTCTCACAAAGCAGCGAGCAATGAGGATCTGCATTGTGCTGCCTGGCTTGCATTGCGTCCGCCGGGGTGCCGAATCGATGTTTGAAAACCTAGGGCAGCAGCTCGCAAAGGATCACGAGTTCGAAGTCACTCTGATCGGTGCTGGTCCTGATATTCCCAACCGACGTTATCGATATTTGCAGGCGAACTCACGAATGCGCGAAACGTTCTTGGCATGGCCCAGAGTGCCGCCGCTTCGCAACGAGTACCGATGGGAGGAACTTTTCTTCATACCCGGCTTGCGAAAAGTGTATTCGCCTTCGGACTACGACTGCACATTGACATGCAGTTATCCTTTTGTGAATTGGTGGCTCCGAACTGGCCGTCAGGGACGCACACCTTCCCACATTTTTATCACGCAAAACGGTGATTGGCCGGCCAGGCGACTCAACGGCGAATACCGACTGTTCGGCTGCGATGGTTTGATCTGCACCAACCCGGAATTCTACCGACGGAATCGCCGCGATTGGAACGCCGCCCTGATTCCAAACGGCGTTGACGTCAGCCGGTTCTCAGACGCCCGCGCAGACCGGCAGGCGCTTGGGATTCCTTCGGATGCGTCGGTGGTTCTCATCGCAGGTGCACTCGTGCCACAGAAGCGCATTCTTGAGGGCATTACACTTTTGAGGGGGATGCGGGATCTCTTTGTTCTCATCGTGGGCGATGGTCCCATGCGTGGCGAAATCGCACGAGCTGCCGAGGAAGCGCTGCCGGGCCGCTGGCGAATCATCAGTGCCTCATTTGAGAGCATGCCGATGATCTACGCGTCGTCCCATGTGCTGCTTCATATGTCAGTCGACGAGTCTTTTGGAAATATCTACATCGAGGCTTTGGCAGCGGGTTTGCCAATTGTGGCGCATGAAACGGAACTAACGCGCTGGATCTTCGCGCGGCGTCCTACGCAACGGTCCAACGCTGGCTCTTACTTTGAATCCGGCTCAATCGACTCAAAAACGTGTAACCCCAGCGCGTGGTTGGTTGATACCACGGAGTCCGAGCAGGTCATCCAAGCGTTGCAAAGCGCGCTGGTCCACCAGCGTTCACCCGGGATTTGCTGCGATACGCTGGTCAGAGAGTATTCTTGGGAAAACGTCTCGCGACAGTATGCGGAGTTTGTGAGGAAGGTGGTTCAGGATGACTGACGCGGTTGCAAACGTAGGCATTGTGGTGATTGCACGCAACGAGGGTGAGCGTTTAAAGCGCTGTTTGAAATCCGTCTCCGGCCAAGGGGTGTTAACAGTGTATGTCGATTCAGGATCGATAGACGGAAGTGTGGCGTTCGCAACGATCATGGGTGTGGAGGTGCTGCGACTGAATCCATCCACGCGTTTCACGATGGCACGCGCCAGAAACGAGGGATTCACGCATCTGCTGAAGATGAATCCGTCGATTCAGTTTGTGCAGTTCATCGACGGTGATTGCGAGCTGGAGGAAGGGTGGATTCAGACGGCGAATGCATGGATGGTGTCGAATCCTGAAACGGCTGTGGTTTGCGGGAGAAGGAGGGAGAAGTTTCCGAGAGCTTCGATTTATAATATGCTGTGCGATATTGAATGGAATAAGCCGCCTGGCGTCACGGATGCGTGTGGTGGCGATGCTTTGATCCGCGTGGACGCTTTCAAGAGGGTCGGAGGGTTTGATCCATCTCTGGTTGCTGGAGAAGAGCCCGAGCTGTGCGCGCGCATGCGAAGCAATGGATGCAAGATCTATCGACTGCCGGAAAACATGACACGGCATGACGCCGCTCTGATGTCGTTCAAGGCTTGGTGGAAACGTATGACACGGTGTGGGTATGGTGCAAAGGACGTAATTGCGAAGGCAAAAAATAGACTGAACAATGTTGAAGTCCCGTTTCAAAACTTAACACGAAGTGCAGTTGTGTGGTGCGACGGATGGTGTCTTTTTGTGATGCTTATTTTTGGAATCACTTATGCGGTGACACTGCCGACCAACTACTTCCAATTAGCCCGCGCCATGGGGACTGCATTCTCCGTTGGATTATTCGCTCACGCGTTTCAATCCTTGAGGACTGCATGGCGAATCCGTGGCCGGGGTTGTACCTCGGATGTATTGATTTATGCGCTTTTCACGCAGATTGCCAAGTTACCGCAGCGTATCGGGCAGTTGTTATGGCTAAGGGATCACATGTTGCGAACACCCGCCAGATTGATCGAATACAAGGCATGAGCTGGATCGAGCAGCTTCGGATGGATTTAGCGCGATATCCCCGAAACGCGTTTCTGCGGGAGCAGTCGGTTTGGGCCGTTGCCCTCTATCGAATGGGCCGGGCATTAAACGCATGGCCGCGGGGAATCGCCCGGCGCATCGTGGAAACCTTTTATTGGGTGGCATTCAGAGTTGTCGAGACGCTGACGGGGTGCAGCTTTTCAAAAGCGGTGAAGATTGAATCAGGGCTCCGAATTCATCACTTTGGTGGAATCTTTATTCACGATGATGTGCAGATCGGCCGTAACTGCACGCTGCGACAGGGGGTTACCTTGGGTAACCGTCATCCCGGAGGTGGGGTGCCGCTTGTCGGTGATGACGTTGAGTTTGGCGCCTATGCCCAGGTTCTGGGCGCAGTGAAGATTGGAGACCGCGCAAAGATTGGTGCCATGGCCGTCGTGGTGGGTGATGTGCCGGATGGAGCGACAGTCGTCGGAATACCAGCTCGTGTCGTTAGGTTGCGATGATTTTGGTTGGAATGCTGCAATGACCAAGCCCGGTTCCATTCTGTACATCGCCTCGAGGTTGCCATGCAGATCTGAGACATTCGTGTACCGTGAAGTGCTTGCCCTGCGGGGTCTCGGCGTGCGAATCATCACGGCTTCCCTGCGGCGTCCTGAAACTGGTTTGGGTGATGCACAATTAGAGAGACTGGCAGCAGAGTCCATTATTGATTACGCGTCTTTCATCCAATGTATCGCGGACGTGTTGCGTGAGTTCGCGCTCACGCCAAAGCGCACCACGCAGACTTTCATTTCAGCGTTCCAGGATTCGCTGGATGGGAAAGAGGGCAGAGCGGGGTCCGTGTTGAAAACCCTCATTCAAGCTGCGGCTGGGATATCGTTGGCGCTTAGGATACGTGGCCGCGGCGTCACTCGGATCCACTGCCACATGGCACATGCGCCAGCGACCGTCGGAATGTACGCTGCAATGCAATGTCGGATACCGTTCAGCTTTACCGGTCACGGTGCCGATGTATTCCGGGATCGTTCATTGCTAAAGCAAAAGCTGTCTCGGGCGATCCAGGTGATGTGCATCAGCGACTGGCACAGGGCTGTGTATCAGCGGATTCACGAGCGACTTGCGTCTGAGTATCCGTTGGTGCGCTGTGGAGTGGACACCAACGCATTCCGTCCGGACCTCCGTGCGGAGCTATCTGGCGTCGATGAGCAACAGTCTTCGCCGATGATTTTGACGGTCGCTCGCCTAGTTCCGAAAAAGGGTGTCCATCTGCTGGTGCAGGCGTTGTCATGTTTGCAGCGTGCGGGTCTCAAGTTTCGGGCCGTGATTGCAGGTGCTGGACCCGAGTTGGAAAGAGTTCAGACGCTTGCAAGACAACTCGGGCTTTCCGGATGTATCGAATGGATGGGGGCGGTCACCCACGCTGATGTTACAGCCCTGATGCGCGAGGCCGATGTGTTTGTGCTGCCATGCGTGATTGCGCCGGACGGCGACCGGGACGGCATCCCTGTTGTTTTGATGGAAGCTATGGCTGCAGGCGTGCCTTGTGTCAGCTCAGATTTCTCAGCAGTCCGCGAGTTAATCGAGGACGGAGTATCCGGAAGGCTGGTTGCGCCGGCCGATGTGAAAGGATTCGCGCGCGCAATCAAATCCCTGATGTTTGATTCCGAACAGCGAACGACGATACGCCTGAATGCGTTTGAGAGGGTGCAATCCGAATTTTCCACCGATCTAAATGCCCGCCGTCTCTTGTATGCATTTCAACCCGATTACGAAACTGTTGTGTGAATATCGATATCCTCGAGCGCTCTGATCGATACGTATTGGTTTCGCCATGTCGGGATGAGGCGGCGTTTCTTCGACGTTGCATTGAATCTGTTTTGGGTCAAACCCTTCGTCCTGCGGCGTGGATCATTGTCGACGATGGATCAACAGATGGCAGCCGGCAGTTATTGGACGAATTTTCACAGAAATTCCCTTGGATGACTGTCGTTACCAGAGTGAATCGTGGTAGCCGCTCCGTCGGTCCGGGGGTCGTCGAGGCTTTTGAACAAGGCCTAGAATGCGTTGACCTCGATCAGTTCGAGTATTTGTGCAAGTTTGACTTGGACCTTGTAATACCTGAGCGGTATTTCGAAACGCTGGTGGATCGTATGACGCAGGACCCGAGACTGGGTTCTTGCAGTGGCAAGCCTTACTGCAGGGTGGGGGATACATTGGTTGCTGAAAAATGCGGCGATGAAATGTCCGTCGGGATGACGAAGTTTTATCGAATCGAATGCTTTCGACAGATTGGTGGGTTGGTGAGGGGCGTGATGTGGGACGGCATTGACTGTCACCGGGCCCGAATGTGTGGATGGATTGTCGCAAGCTGGGACGAGGACGAACTGCGCTTTGAGCATCTTCGCGCGATGGGCAGTAGCGACCGTGGGCTGTGGCGAGGTAGAATGCGCCACGGAGCAGGCCAGTACTTTATGGGCACAGGTTTTGTTTACATGTTTGTAAGTGCAATTTACC
>JBILLC010000479.1:0-2676 GCA_044376275.1 Chthoniobacteraceae bacterium
AATCGCACAGCGTCCATACTTTATCGGGAGCGTGGCGATGATTGCGGGTTATGTGCGGAGTTGGTGGGGTCGGCATCCACAATACGACGATCTGGGGTTTCGAGGTTTTCTGAGTGCCTATCAACGGGACTGTCTGTTGCGTGGGAAGCGGGCTGCGACGCTACGTCTCGACGCGCAAGCACGCTTGCTGCATTTCAAGAGCGGAATGTGGGGCTCGATGCGATGAGACAGCCACTGCATGTAGTAGCGATTTATCTGGGATTGACCTTCAATTGCTGCGTCTCACCGCGGGTTGGGGTCTATGCTAGCAAATCGGACACCGGACGTTTCTCCTGCGAATCACGCGCGCTGCCTCGAGACGAATTTGCACCGGCAAAGACGGCGTCGTCGATGGCTTACGCCAGCGTGAAACAGGTTGAGGCCTTCGGGGCGTCGGCAGAGCAGGAATACAAGCTTGGTCCGGGAGATCGATTCGCCTTCATCGTGAGGGGACGCCCGGAGATTTCCCGCGAGGAAATTGTGGTGTCACCCGACGGAGAAGTGGCGCTTCCGCGTGCGGGTGTGGTGAATGTCGCAGGCCGTTCGCTCAAGAACGTGACGCAGGAACTTGCGGACACGCTCAAGCAGCATTATGAGGACCCCGAGGTCACCTTGGTGATGCGCCTGTTCGCCAACAACCGGGTGTTTGTGCTGGGGCGCGTCGCGAATCCTGGGGCGGTTCCCTTCAACGGCCGCGGCTCGCTGCTAGAGGCTCTCTCACTCGCAGGCGGGCTTCCCGCGGATACTGGCAAATCGTTCCTAAGCCGTTGCATGATCGTGAGAGGTAGCGAAATGGTGGTTTGGGTCGACCTCCGAGATCTCCTGGAGAACGGAAACATGGCGCTCAACGCAAGGCTCCAGAATGGTGATGTGATCTTTATTCCTCAAAGCGAGGATCAGCTGGCCTATGTGATGGGGCAAGTGGTTCAGCCCGGTGTGCATGTGTTGCGTTCCACTCAGACTGTGCTTGACGCAGTCATGAGCCGGGGCGGGCCAAGCCGCGAGGCCGACGTGTCCAACGTGATCCTCGCCAGGCAATTGCATGGGCGGGGCATGGTCGAGCGCATCGACCTCAGGGATATTCTTGCGAAGGGTGATATGCGAAAAAACTATACGCTCAAAGATGGTGACATTGTTTATGTAGGCGAGTCCGGAGCGTCGAAGATCAACTACTACATCACACGCCTGCTTCCTTCGATGCAGGTGGTTGATTTTGCGTTGCGCACTGCGGAAAGCACTGGCGCAATGGCTGAGCTCCGCCGAAAGCTGTGGGGGCAAGAGGGGTTCGTCGGCACCGGGGTTTCAACTGCACCCGCTGCCTCTTCCGCAAAGTGATCGAGGCAAGTGATAATCCGCATGCTTCTCAAAAATCGCGGCGCAAGCCATTTGATATGGCCGCCGCTCTGGCAAGACGTGCGCCCATTTTGCTAGGCCTCGGCACTGCCCTGTCATCAGCCACTGTTCCCGTTTGCTTGAGCGTGGTAAAACCAAAGTATTGCGCCTCCGCAGTACTCTTGGTGGATGCAAGTAAAGAGGTCGCGATCAACGGCAAGGAGCGGGATTTAATTCCGGGCGACATTGGTGATTACACCCGAACACAAATCGGACGAATGAAGAATATCTCCGGAATCTCCGAGGCGCTCCGTTTGTTGCCCCAAAAGGGAAGGCCCAATTTTTGCAACGAGCAGGCATCGGAAATAAGTCAGGCCGTTCAGTTGCTAAAGCGGCTGGTGATTCAAGAGGTTCCGCGTTCACACCTCATCACTCTGCGACTTGAATCCGACGAACCGC
Organism: Chthoniobacteraceae bacterium; assembly: GCA_044376275.1. GTDB lineage: Bacteria > Verrucomicrobiota > Verrucomicrobiia > Chthoniobacterales > Chthoniobacteraceae > Chth-196. Next base: position 1,831 of record JBILLC010000479.1, read on the forward strand.
GCTTCCTTGGCGATGCGTTGAACGCCGTGGTAGATGGATTCATTGCGAGATTGCATGTCGAACGCGAGCAGCAGAACGCCAAACGTATTGAATATCTTGAAACCGAGCGCGAAAGGATTGTAGAGCGCATCGACCAGGACTACCGACGGCTGCTCACGCATGCTGCGACCATGTCCAACCGAGCTTTTCTTCACGAAAATTACTCGGTTCATTTAAGCCGGGTCGATCAGATCCAAAAATTATTCTTAGAGGCTGAAGCGGATCGGATAACCCGGGAGAGGTTGCTGGAAAAAGCGCTTTCAGATCAGAGGGAGATACAAAAACTCAGCCTGCAGCCCTACGCCGATGAGCGTGTGGCTGACAACTTCGGAATCAATCGCATCGAGCAATACACTTATGAACAACTCCAGCAGATGCGGGTCACCGTCGATGGTTTGACACCTGGAAATCAAGATCGGAAGTATGTGGAGGAGCGAATGGATGCAATGAATCGTTACCTTGACGATTATAAATTTCGGGTCAATGGGGCCACGATGCAGAATCTAGAGCAAAAGCGAGCCTACGATCTCCAAAGCGAGGTGCTGCGGGCGCAGAGCGCACTGGCCGCCGCAAAGGCACGTGCCCTGGAGCTGGGATCGATTCTCTCGGAAGCCACCAATGAAGCATCCGCTACTTCCGAGGCGATCTTCAATGCGTCGAGTATCACATATTCGATCCGAGAACTTAGGGAACGACTTTCGGCAATCAATAATCGCATCGATGACTGCCAGATCGAAGCCAAAGCGAGTGTGAAGTTGGCAGTGGATAGCCGTGCATCCAATCCGACAGTCCCCGCTTCAAATCCAA
>JBILLC010000069.1:0-7757 GCA_044376275.1 Chthoniobacteraceae bacterium
CACCAGTGCAACCAACGCCAAGCACAAGCCCCAGATGAGAAATTTGCCCGGGCGCTCCACCGGTTCCTCTGAGTTGGGGTGCATGGGGTGGAAGGGAGTTTTCGCAGGGGCGCAATGCCGCTAACGAGTTCCAGCGGCCTTATCCTTGAGCGTCCCCAGTCTTCGGCGCCGCTGATTCAGAGTGGTTTTCAAGAAACCACTGGTACGCGTTTTTGAGCCCTTCTTTGAGCGAAATGGATGCTTGCCAGCCGAGGGCGCGCAGCTTCGAGACACTCATCAGTTTGCGAGGCGCGCCATCGGGCTTCGAGGTATCAAATACGATCCTGCCCGTGAATCCGACTGTGTGCGCCACCTCCTCGGCAATCTCACGGATTGAATGGTCTTCACCGGTGCCAACATTCAGATGCGAGAGGCGCGGATCAACGTGACTGCTCCAAACGCTGTGCTCTAGATTCATCACGTGAAGACAGGCCGCGGCCATATCGTCAACATGCAGCAGCTCACGCAAAGGCGCCCCGGTTCCCCAGACCACAACCTCCTCAAGATTCTGTAATTTGGCTGCGTGAAATCTTCCGATGAGCGCCGGCACGACGTGGGAGTTTGTCGGATGAAAATTGTCATGCGGCCCGTACAGGTTGGTCGGCATCACACTGCGATAATCCGTCCCGAACTGGCGGTTGTAGCTTTCACACATTTTGATGCCGGCGATTTTTGCAATCGCATAGGGTTCGTTGGTCGGCTCGAGAGTTCCGGTCAACAATGCCTCTTCCGCCATGGGTTGCTGCGCAAGCCTTGGGTAAATGCAGGATGAACCGAGGAACAGCAGACGCTTCACACTCGTTTTGTGTGCGGCATTGATGATGTTGCATTGGATCATCAAGTTCTCGAAAATGAAGTCTGCCGGAAACGTGTTGTTGGCGTGAATACCCCCGACCTTGGCTGCGGCAAGGTATACCTGCCGGATGTTGGTCTTCTCAAAAAATTTCTGAACCGCTCGTGAATCGGTCAGATTGAGTTCCGCCCGAGTCTTGCAAATCACGTTTGAATAGCCTGCCTTTGCAAGGGCGCGGACGATGGCGGAGCCGACCATTCCACGATGGCCTGCGACGAAGACTGGCTGCGAATAATCAGCGTGTTCCATGGGGCCGTGGTTCAGAAGAAAAGACGTTATTCGGAGGGCTCTGTATTGATAGCAAAGCCGTTTCGACGCAGCAGCATCGATTGTTTCGCCAGATCCAGATCGTGTGCGACCATTTCCCGAATCATTTCCGCGATGGAAATTTCCGGCGTCCATCCCAGCTTTTGCCGCGCCTTGCTCGCATCTCCAAGGAGCGTCTCAACCTCGGCGGGGCGGAAGTACCGCGGATCGACCCGGACAACGGTGTCACCAGTCTTCAGCGCAGGCGCCTCGGAACCAGTGATGTGCTCGACAATTCCGCGCTCATCGATTCCCTCGCCATCGAAGCGCAAAGTGATGCCCAGCTCCTGCGCCGCCAGCTTGATGAATTCACGCACTGAATATTGGACGCCGGTTGCGATCACAAAATCCTCGGGCTGCTCCTGCTGAAGCATCATCCACTGCATGCGGACGTAGTCCTTGGCGTGACCCCAGTCGCGCAGGGCGGAAAGGTTGCCAAGGAAAAGAGCCTTTTCCAAACCCACGGCGATATTCGAGAGCGCGCGGGTGATTTTGCGGGTGACAAAAGTCTCACCGCGGCGCGGAGACTCGTGATTGAAGAGAATGCCGTTGCAGGCATACATCCCGTAGGCCTCCCGGTAGTTCACGGTGATCCAGTAACTGTAGAGCTTGGCAACCGCGTAGGGGCTGCGCGGGTAGAAGGGCGTCGTTTCTTTCTGGGGAATTTCCTGAACCAACCCGTAGAGTTCGGAGGTGGATGCCTGATAGAAACGCGTTTTTTTCTCAAGCCCCAGAAGGCGGATCGCCTCCAGTAAACGGAGAGTGCCAAGGGCATCAACATCGGCCGTGTACTCCGGCGCCTCGAAGCTGACGGCGACGTGCGACTGGGCACCGAGATTGTAAACCTCGTCTGGTTGCACTTCCTGAATGATTCGGGTCAAATTTGAGGAGTCGCTCAAGTCACCGTAGTGCAGGATGAACCTTTGGTTTTCGGTATGCGGATCCTGATAAATATGATCGACACGGCCGGTGTTGAAGGAGGAGGCGCGGCGCTTGATTCCATGCACGGCGTAACCCTTTTCCAGAAGGAAATCAGCCAAATACGAGCCGTCCTGGCCGGTCACCCCGGTAATGAGCGCGGTTTTCATGATATATCTAATAACTTAGCGAACAGTCCACGAATCTAAGCCCGCGAGATTAGGAGTTCCAAATATAAATGCAAACGGTCGCCGCCAAACCCACCGCGACTCCCTGCTTTTTACCGGGCAACTGACGCGACTCCCCCTCTGTGGCGGGCACCCCGTATGGTACCACCCGTCTTCTCCATGGATGGATCACGATCCGTTAATCCAGCGACGTCTTCGGGGCAGCGATCACAACCGGTGGCGGCCCGGTTGAGACAGGCGTGCCGCCAGGAAGTTCTGGCGGCGGGGTGAAAGTCACTGCGTAATCGCCGGGCAGATTTTTAGCGTACAGCGGCTTGTCCATGATGTCCCAACCAACCGGGACTTTTTCAAAGTCCGCGATTTCCCTCGCCATGTGGTACGCGGCGATTGAATCCCGGCATACGTGAAACCAGACCACTCCGGTTTTGTCCTTCGCGACCGACCGCAAAAACGTCCGGAAATGTGAAGTGGTGTTGCGCTGCTGTTCTGGCAACTCTCCAGCATCAGGTCTGGGGGTGATTTGCATTTGAATCACCGGCTGGTTCGGCACGGGTGCCAGCTTCACCAACACGTCACGGTTTGGATCGTTTGAGCCGGGTTTGCGGCGATTAAAAAAATTGTCAAAGTACACGGGCAATTTCGCCGGATCGAATGTGGAATGCCTCTGAACGATAGTCTCGCCCTTCGGCCCCTTCTTCGTGAGTGGCTTGCCATCAGGCCCCTTCAAGTTTTCGCGCTTTAAGACGCCCATCGCCTGGGCTTGGTTGTCTCGCTTCAACTCTTCTTGCACCAAATTAAAGAGCGGGTCAGCGTTGAGGTAAACCAGCTTGCCCTCTGTCACAAAAATCCTGTGGATAGTCGCGTTCTCAGGCAGCGGCTTCGGATTGGGAAGCCGAATGGTCATTGGCGGCGGCGGTTGGTAGCGGGGCGTAGTGTCCAACTGGATCTTCATTTTATCCAGATCCGCCAGCATCTTCTCCGCCTCAGTCTTCCGTCTATCCCGTTCCTTGCGTTTTTCCTCCAGCTCCTTGGCGACCTTATCCAAATCCACCATCACATTGGGATTTTTGGATTTCTCACCCTCCAACGCATGGAGCTCTTCCTCGATTTTCTTGAGCTGCTCCTGCAAATTCGCAATCTCCGCCTGAACCTCTGCTGGATCACGTTTGGAATCGTACTGTGCCATTTCGTCCTTCAGCACCTTGTGCTCCTCGAAACTCACCAACGGCAGATCCGAGAGCACTTTTTGCACGGACTTCGCGAGCCCGATTCCAATCATGACCAGAACAATGATCAGCACCCCGACCACATTGGTCATGGTGTCCATCAACGCGACAAACGGGAGCTCCTCTTCGTGGGGTTTCGCTTTACGTGCCATGGTGTTGGTATGAGAACGGGGCTACTTGGGCGGTGCGGGTGCGGGCGCTTGGGGAGCTCCGGGTGCCGGAGCGGGGGCGGCCATGCCGGGCGCGGCAGGCGCCATTCCCGGCGCCATTCCCGGTGCGGGGGCTGGCGGTGGTGGTGGCGGCGGTGCGGCAATGGCGGGCATCGGCAGGCTGCCTAGCGCCTTGCCAAAAAGCTTCAGATCCATGTTCCCGTGTCCCGGCACCGGGAGCTTCCCGATCTTGTCGACGCCGTATCCGTAATGCGACTGCGCCCAACCGGCCCCCAGTTTATACGCATTCATTCCATCATCACGGATGAGGAAAATGATTTTACTTTGGGGCACTTTTTTAACCGCCTCCAGAAACGCATTAAAACCCTCGTCCTGGACAATCACATCAGGCACGGCGCTAACAATTGAGTGCTCCTTCTCGTTCCAGAAACAAGTGAGCTTCCCCTCGCCCGCATCGATAAAAAACACGGATTGACCGAGGGCGATGCCCGAACCCTGCGGGTTGACCTGAACCGTGGCGTCTTTTTTTTCAGGCGGTTTGATTTTTTCCATCTCAGCCTGCAACTCTGAAAACCTCGCCTTGAGCGCAGGCTCTTGCGAGGTCAGCCCCCGAAGCTCCACTGTCAGTCCTTCGAGCTCCTTCTCCAGCTTCGCGGCGGCCTCCATGTTCTTGGCCCGGTTCGCCTCAGAATTAGTGATGAGCTCCTTCAGCTTTGCAGCGTCCTGCGAGGTGCTTTGCTTTTTTTCCTGCAGCTTCTTGAGCTCCTCAATCTTGTCATTGATGCCAGCGTACTTGACCGCGAACTCCTTCTTGGTTCTGAGCATCCGGAGGTAATCCTCTGCGCGCCGCAATTCCTCCGGGGTGCGCCCGTTGATCCGCTGCGTCTGCGCCACAACCAACACCACGATGATCAGCACGAGTACCCCGATAAGCGAACAAAGAATGTCCAGAAACGGGATCAACATGAGCTCGTCCGAGCGATGTTTTGGTCGTTTTACCATGATCCGGATTTTCGGGGTTGCGTCTTAAAATGCAGCCAGCTGGTCTGCAGTTTACTCGCCTCGGCTGAACCAGCCCTTCTTTTTGACCTGTTGAATGACAACCTGCTTTGCGCCGAGGTCGGTGAGCACCGTGTTCAAGCTTCGCAAACTCGACTCAAGGCTGCCCACGGTTTTGTTGGTCGACTCGAGCGTCGACTTCAAAGACTGTTCGACGCCGATTGTAGCCTCTCCGACCTTCTCGGCGAGCAGCTTGATGGCACCTTCGTGCGCGGCTTTCACCGACTGGTGATATTCCCGGGATGCAGAGTCCAATTTGCCGACGTGCTCGCCCAGCGAGCCGACCGCCTTCTCGGTGACTGTCACTGATGTTGTGAGTGCTGTTTCAAGTCCACCGGAAATTGAATCGAGTTTTTCCGTGAACTGCGAGACCACCGCGTTGTGCCCTTGAACCATCGACTCGTACACACCTCGCGTGGACTGCTCCAAATTTGAAACCGTTTCAGCAAATGAATTCGCGACCGTCTCCTGCTGAGCACGCACCAATGCCATGTGCTCCTGAGCGTTGGTATTGAGCAGAGTCATCTGCTCGCCGAGATGCTGCACCGCCGCCTGATGGTACTGTTCGTTACGCTCCTCGATGGCGTTGGCGTAATTGAGCATGCGGCCCGAAAGTTCGTCCAGATGCGTCAAGAACTCCCTTTGCGCTGCGGTCAACGCCTGAACCATCGCTTCTGCAACCCCGCCAAGGTCGTTGATGTTTGCGGGATGCTTTGTTTCCTCCTTCCCCTCAGCAGCAGCTGCTGCCGCTCCATCATCAAGTCGGGGCAGCAACACCTCGTTACAGTAGGCATCAATATCGTTGAGCGCCTCCTCCTCGTGCTTCGCGAGCGAATTGAGCGGGAAGTTCAGCACGACGGCGAACACCAACCCCAGCAGCGTTGCGTCAAACGCAGTGCCCAGCCCGCTTGTCACGTTATTGATGGATCCCACAATTTTACTAACGTCTTCGACATTAGAAAAACTCATCCCACTGATCGCGTGCGAGAGACCAACAACCGTTCCAATAAATCCCAGCAACGGGATCGCCCAAAGGAACGCGCGCACGATGATGTAACTCCCCATGATACGCGATCCATCGATTGCCGACTGGCTGGACATCAACGTGCCCACGTCCGCAACATTTTGGCGAACCTCGAAGAACTCAAGCGCTTTCCTGATCCGGTTCACCATCAAGCTGTCGCGCAAGCGCTCGGGCAGACTGTAGACATGGTCGATGAACAATCCAACGTTGCTTGCGTTGATTTGCGCACCCAAGTCCATCGGCAGCACATCCAGCAGCATCGCTCGCCGCTGATGTTTTAACTTCAAAGTCTTGAGGAACAAAATCGCAGCCGCCCAGCCGAAAAACAGGGTGTTCGCGAAGCTGACCGTAAAATGTTTGTAGAACAGGTTTGCGAGCGTCTCGGCTGAAGTAAACTCGCTCGACACCTTCTCCGGCGGTGCCTGAAACCAGTAGATAATGGCGAACCAAACGACTGTGATGCCCAAGCCGATGCCTGAGCTTAAAAGCGCATTTGGGTTGGTCGGATCCTGCTCCTTCCACACATTCCTCACCGGCCTTTGATTGGCCGAGCCGTCACCCGAGTGGGCCTCATTCGGGTCCACGAAAAAAGCCGGCACCTGAATTTTGGTGTTGCATCCGGGACAATGAACGATTTGTCCGGACATCTGCGGCTCGGCCATAAGTTGCATCGAGCACGCGGGGCAATTGAAGTGCATGGTGGGGTGGGGTGTTGGGGGTTGGTTAAAAGGTGGTTTCGAGTCCGTTGTCTAAGCGACGGCTACAAGCCGATTCAATTCACAGTTGTTCATCAATGGCGGCTCGCGTGGCTTCTGAGGGGACACGCCTCTCACGCCGGCTCAGCGAGCGAAAGAATCTCTCGGCAGGCCAGATGGGGGCGGGCTTGGAAAACTTTCCAAGTGAGTACTCGCTCGCAGACATTCGGGCAAGATCCATCTGGCCTGTTGGAACCTGGCGCCGTGCCGCTCGTTTCCGCCACGGATTTGAAGCGCGAGGGTCTCCCTATTTTTGGAGTGGGTGCTCTTTGAGGATCTCCTCGACCATGAAGAAGTTTGTCCGTTCCTTGACCGACTCCCGAACCTTGCGCACCTCTGCGGCGGAGATGGGATCCAGATCGTTCCCGAAGGACTGCCTGACATAAGTCAGCACCGCCGCCAGCTCATTGTCATTGAGCAGCCCGCCAAAGCCCATCATCGGCGGAACCCCCTTGGTAGGGTCATAGTGGACTCCTGCCACATCGATCGGACCCCAGAGACCTTTGAGCGCGATCTTGATCAGCCGCTCGGACTCGCTCAACCACTCGCTCTTGGCCAGAGTCGGGTAAATGTTGGGCAACCCCTGTCCATTCGCCTGATGACAAGTCGCGCAATGGGCGTCTCGCAAGTAAACCTCCTTGCCAATCGAATAAACGCGATTGTCTTCGCCGGAAAGCTTGCGGGTGGGGCCGAATTTCTGATCCGCAGCGGTGGGCGGTGGTTTTGGGAACTCAAATTTCGCGTCAAAATACATCCGGGCCTGAGGGTTGGCGCTCAGGTCAATCGCTCGCGTCCTGAGCAGCCATTGAACGTCGTCCGCTAAAGTCTGTTCGAGAATTTGTTTGGTGACCGGGCCCATGTGTCCGTCCAAGGGGAGTTTCATGGCCTCGAGGACAACGCGCGCTCCTTCGGTGTTATCCAGCCACGAACCTGCGATGATCGCCTCGAGACGGACCCTCGGATGCTCGTCCCGGGCACCCTGCAGCAAAAACTTGTAGGTCCCGGGCAGCTTGTCATGCGCAAATCGAACCACGCTGATCGCAGCAGCCCGCGCCTGATGTTTCTTGGACCCAAGCACCATTTTAATCAAGTCAGCATCCGGCTGGTTCTGCGCCCACGTCGCCCACATCGCCTCACAAAGATGGTGCTCATACGCTGGATCCGCCGGATCCAGTTTCGCCACCCAGGCTTTGACCGCCGGCAGCACCTCCTTGGCAGT
>JBILLC010000070.1:0-7744 GCA_044376275.1 Chthoniobacteraceae bacterium
CATTCACCTCGAGCCGGAGTTCTCCGTTGTTTCCCGTGATGCGGTAATGGTTCCATTCCGGAGAACCCTTGCTGCGGTCCTCCATTGGAAAGCTTCGGGTTCCTCGATTCGCGACTCTTCCGCTCGGGGTCATGGTCGCGCCCCAGATTGCGAAAATGTCGCCATGGGTGGTGTACCATTCGTTTTTTCCAGGAATATTGAATCCGTGATCCAGTACCTGAACCTCGATGCCCCGTGTGTATCCGGTGCCCATCGCAGGGATCCCGTCTCCCCATACAAAAACGCCGCTATTTCCCCCTGACTTCATATGCCGCCAGTCGCATTCGAAAATAAAGTTTTCATACATTTTCGCTGAGCGCATGTAACCAGTGGGTACGCCGCTGGTGACAATCATTTCGTCCCGAACCGTGAAGGTGTCCGCAGCGACATTTACCGGCACCCAGCCGGCGAGATCTTTTCCATTAAACAGTCTGGTAAAGTCGGGAGGAGGGGCCTCAATTGAAAACGCGGGAGTTGAGAGAGAAAGGATACAGAGTAGAATTTTTGGGGGTCTCATAGCGTGCGCCAAAGTTGCCCCGTGACTCGAATCGGGGCGAACCAAATATTTTTGGCATCACAGATCGCAGTTCTTCTACGAATGGAGCATCCGCTGGAACCTTCCAATCACCGTACCGGTCAGCTGGCGGCGGCACGACCCCAGATAGCCGGACCCAAGAAGGCGTATGGAGCTATGCAGATCGATAGGGCGACGCCTCGCCTACTGCGTTGGCACGTTATCCCCAGATTCCCTGATGCGTCGCAATTCCGCTTGAAGGGCTGCGACCGTTTCTGGATTGGCCCCGTATAGGTTTTGCTTTTGTGCGGGGTCGGACTTCAGATCGTATAATTCGCCTTTACTCGGGTTTTTGGCGTATCCGAATTGCTCGTCGTACCAAGCGGGTACTTTGGACACACCGCCGCTTGGCGCGTCGACCAGCAGCCAGTTTCCGGAGCGCAGTGCGTAGTTTTTTGGGTTGGTGTTATGGACAAGCGCAGTTCGTTTGCTCGTGCTTTTTCCTCGCCAGAAATCGAGCTGATTCACGCTGTCCTCTGCGGCACGCGGTGCAATTGTGGCTCCGACCGCTGCTGCGATGGTTGCGTAAATGTCGATCTGGCTCATCAACCCGCCTGCAGCGCGTCCGGCAGGTACGTGTCCCGGCCAGCGAATAACCATGGGCACATGATGACCCCCCTCCCAAAGATCGCGCTTCACGCCCCGAAACGGGCCTGAACTAAAATGCTCGAAATTTCGGATCCTCTCGTACGCGTAGCTTTCTGCGCCGTTGTCGGCTGAAAAAATCACCAGCGTGTCTTTCTCAAGGCCTTTTTCCCGCAGTGCATTCAACACGCGGCCCACCGTATCGTCAGTTTGGCATACATAATCCCCGAATGCCCCGGCTTTGGATCGCCCCTGAAATTCCGGTGCGGGAACAATTGGGGCGTGTGGTGAAGTGAAGGGGAAGTACAGGAAAAAGGGTTTGTCCGGGTTTCGGTTTTTGATCCAGTTTTCTGCTTTGCTGGTGAGGGTGGGCATGACGGCGTAGAAGTCCCAACCGTCAACGGATGGTCCCGGACGCGCCTCCCAGTGGCCTTCGAGAGGTTGAGGGGGTGGGCTTACCGGAACAGTTGGCACGGTGATGACCCGGTCGTTCTCAAACCATGCGTACGGCGGAAAGTTCGGGACATCATCCCCAAAGTAATAGGAGAACCCGTGCGAGAGGGGACCTCCGGGGATGGGTTTCGACCAGTCGAACGCTTCAGGCGCGAAACCCTTGTCTTTGTCGGCTTGCGCACCGTTTTTTTGAATAGAGCCCCAATTCCATCCCAGATGCCATTTTCCGATGCAGGCCGTTTCGTACCCTTTGGATTGCAAAAGCGAGGAGAGAGTGCAGCGGTCGGCGTCGAGCACGGGTTCGCCGAACGAGTTGACGATCCCGTGAAACTTTCTCCAGTGATACCGCCCTTGCAGCAGCGCGTACCGGCTGGGAGTGCAGATCCCCGACGAGCTGTGGGCGTCGGTAAAGCGGGTGCCTTCGGCGGCGAGGCGGTCAAGATTCGGTGTTGGAATCTTTGAAGCTGGATTGTTGGCGCCAAGATCCCCGAAACCCATGTCGTCGGCGTATAGAATCACAATGTTGGGAAGGCGATCCGCAGCGGTTGCGCAACCGAATGATGCGACCCAAAGGGCAAGTGCGATCCAGATTTTCATCCCGCAGTAAACCCGGGTGTTTGTAAAAGTTACGGTGTTCATATCGCTTGCTTGTTTCTAGTGTGCAGCCCGCACTGTTGCTCGATACTGGCGTGGAGTCTTTTGTGTGTGTCGCAAAAACTGACGGTTGAAGTTGGCCAAGTTTTCAAAGCCGCAATCCAGCGCGATATTCATGACAGAGTGCTCGGTGTCTGCAAGCATCCGGCAGGCTCTGCTGACCCTTAGTTCGTTCACAAAAACAGGCAGCGGCTTGCCCATCCGGCTACGGAAAAAACGCCCGAAAGCATCCGGGCTCAGATTAACAAGGCGCGCAAGTTCCTCTCCAAGCCGTTGATTGATAAATTCGCACACTTTTCCAACCCGCTCCTCGTCCAATGGATTGAGCTGTGGATCGAATCCCGCGCTGGAAAGCGATCGAAGATCACGCGAGCAAGCCACAAGCTCAAGGATTTCAAGTAGCAGGGTCACGCGCCTGAGTCCCTTTGCTTTTGGAATGAGCTTCATGAGTTCGGCTGACTGAATCCCCGCCTTTCCATCTACTCTCAGGGCTACCGATCCTCTCCTTAATAGTCGTCGGATCCGCCACATTTCGGGTAATTCGAGGAAAGTGCCTCCGAATGACGCAGGCGAAAACTGAACGACGATCGCATGGATTGCCTCCGATGTGAGGTCCGCAGTCGCTTCGTAGTGCCAGACATGCGGCAGGTTTGGTCCAATGAAAACCAGATCGCCGGGACCAAAGTTTGCAACATTGTCGCCTGTGACCCGGTGGCCGCGGGCGTTAATGATCAAGCTGAGCTGGCACTCTGGGTGAAAGTGCCATGGAGTCGGCGCAGTCGAGGGTGATACAATCTCGCAGTAAAAGGATTCATTAAGCCTTTTTGGAACCCGTTCTAGAATTGGCTTCATTGCAATGTTTAAGAAATCCAGCGGCGTTGTCCTCGATACGCGGATCAAACACGAGAATGAAGTCGGAAAAGTACCAGTTTACGTCTCAGGTGGCTTGGAATTTTCCGGACGCTTTGAGCAGTATCGGAATGTGAGCACGGATTTAAATCATCGTTTTTCAAAGTCCCGCGCCTTGTTCGAGCGTGCGCAGGGATCGGTTGCAGGCGGCGTGAATTCAGGCATCCGTAAGTTGGAGGTGCCGGTGCCCCTGTACTTTTCGCATGGCAAAGGGAGCCGTCTCGTGGATGTGGACGGAAACGAGTACATCGATTTTCAGATCGGGCAGGGTGCGCTCCTTTACGGGCATGCGCCCGAAGGAATGGCGGCAGCGATCGCCGATCAGGCGCGGAAGGGGGTGCATTGGGCGGCTCAATCGGAGCTTGAAATCGACGTGGCCGAGCGGTTGCAGCGGATGATTCCCAGTGCCGAGCGCGTTCGTTTTAACAGCTCCGCAACCGAGGTTGTTTCCGCAGCGTTCCGCATCGCCCGTGCGCACACAGGGCGACGACTGATTTTGAAGTTTGAAGGGCACTATCACGGATGGGGCGACGAGGGGTTGGTGGGATTCGCTCCGAGCGCCGACCATTGGGGGCCGGACGAGTCACCGGCCCGTCTTCACCCTAGTGCGGGCGTGATCCCCGAGGTTCTCGAACAGTTTGTTGTCGCGCGGTGGAACGATGTCGAGCACCTTCGGGAGCGGGTGCGGGAGCATTCCGGGCAGATTGCCGCAATCGTTTTTGAGCCTTGTTGTTGCAACACGAGCTGCATGGAGCCCGATGCCGGATTGCTGGAGGCAATCCGCGAGCTTTGCGATTCTGAGGGTGCGTTGATGATAGCCGACGAAACCATCACCGGATTCCGCTTTGGAGCGGCGGGTGCGCAGGGGTATTACGGAGTGAATCCTGATTTGACGATTCTGGGCAAGGCAATCGGCGGTGGACTGCCTTTTGCGGCGCTTGCGGGGAAGGCAGTTTTTTTTGAAACGGTGATCAGTGGCAAAGTGGTTCACGCGGGAACCTTGAATGGCAATCCTCTCTGCCTGGCAGCGAGCCGCTGGTGTTTGGACGCCATTCTTGCACGGGGCGACTCGCATCCGCGCGAGAGCATCGCGTTCGGCAAGGATCTCATGCAGGGACTCCGTTCACTGGCCGATCAATATTCGATCCCGCTCAGGCCGCAGGGGCCTGGTCTGGTGTTTCACGCGACGATGCTAAAACCCGGGGCGGGGGAGGGTACTGTGCGGAGTTACCGTGATTATGTGCGGCGGCACGACGCGGCCCGCTGGGCGCACTTGCGGCGCTGTCTGCTGGAGAATGGAGTGCGTGCAATCGAGCGTGGCCTCTGGTTCCTGAGCTTGGAGCATACTGAGTCGGACGTGCGCGAGGCTCTGATTCGAGCGGAGCCTGCGTTCGAGCGGCATGCTTTCGAATGGAAGGTTGTTTCACAATGAAACGCGTGCTTTTTGCGGGGCTATTTCATGAAACCCACACTTTCGTGCGGGGAACCACGGAGTTGTCGGATTTTACGGTCCTCCTCGGAGTCGATATTCTCGGTTGCGCTGGTGATAGCTCCCCGATGGGGGGTGCTCTCGAGGCCGCAAATGCGCTTGGATGGGAGATTGTGCCCGCAATCGACATGCGCGCCTCGCCCTCGGGGAAGGTCTCGGATGCCGTCTTTGAGTGGTTTTGGGATCGGTTTCAAACCACCGCGTCAGATTGCGCTGCCGCTGGCGTGGATGGCGTGTTTTTGGTGCTTCATGGTGCGATGGTGACCGAGGCGATTGATGATGTGGAGGGGGAGTTTCTGCATCGCCTTCGCAGCATTCAGGGGTTGGAGTCCGTGCCCGTATTTGGTGTCTTTGACTTGCACGCGAATTTCACCCGCCAAATGGCGATGCATTCGAACTGCCTTGTGGCTTACCGGGAAAATCCGCATGCCGATGCGAGACAATCCGCTGTTCGTGCCGTTGGTTTTTTGGAGCGTGCGATGTCCTCGGGATGCGTTCCCACAACCAATTGGGTACATCCCCCTGTGGTCTGGCCTCCGACTGGAACGGCTACTGCGCTCGATCCGATGGCTGGTTTGCTCACGCTCGCGCGGCAGCTTGAGGAGCGGAATCCTGGAATCTGGTGTGTGAATGTTGTGGCAGGTTTTTCGTTTTCGGACGTGCCGGATGCGGGTGTCAGTTTTTCAGTATGCGCAGATCACTCGTGTGGCGAAGGCATTGTGCATGCCGCACTCGAGGAGTTAGCCAGCCTCGCATGGAGTATGCGTGCTCATGGCAACGTGAGGGAGCGTGCGGCGGCGCTCGTGGTTTCGGAGGCGCTGGCTTCTCCTGTGGATGGGCTCACTGTTATCGCCGAACCTTCGGATAATATCGGGGGCGGTGCTCCGGGCGATGGGACGGGGTTGATGCGGGTGTTCTTGGAGCTAGGGCTTGAGAACGCCGCGGTGGTGATCGCCGACGCGGCTGCTGTCGAGCGGCTCTGGGAGTGGGCGGCTGCCAGCAAATGGACGGCATCACGCCCGGCGGGACGATGCGTGATCACAGTCGGCGGACGTTTTAGCGAGCAGGATGCTGGGCCTGTGGAAATGGAAGTTGAGTTGCTGTCGCTTTCCGATGGCAGGTTTGAGCTGGCTGACAAGACCAGTCATCTGGCGTCCTTGGGGGGCGATCGGGTTGAGATGGGTCGGTGTGCGGTGGTGCGTCAGGAGGGGTTGACGCTGCTGCTGACCTCCCGTGCGACTCCTCCAATGGATTTGGGACAATGGCTGAGTCAGGGGTTGGATCCTTCAAAATTCGACTTCATCGCCGCCAAAGCTGCAGTCGCCCATCGCGGGGCTTACGCCCCAATCGCCAGGCGCATGTTGTGGGCGGATACTCCGGGCCCGTGCTCCAGCAATCTCGAAAGCTTTACGTTTCACAAACTGCGGCGTCCTATATTCCCGCTGGATCCAATGGACTCACCTGCGTGGTCTCAATTTCACATTTCGGATTGAGTCTCGGGTGTTTTTTCAAAAAAGCAAAATAGCGTCGATTCGCCCCGTCTGAGTCCCGGGCTTTGTGACTTGCTCTTTTCCATGGGAGCTGACCCGGGACTTTCACGATAGGATATTTCGTACCACCTCGCCTGAAACGTCGGTAAGTCGGTAGTCCCGTCCCGCGTGCCTGTAGGTCAGCTTCTCATGGTCAAACCCCATCATGTGTAGGATGGTGGCGTGGAGATCGTGGATGTGGACTTTATTGGAGACGGATCGGAAACCGAATTCGTCGGTTTCACCATAAGTCATGCCTCCCCGCGCGCCGCCACCGGCCATCCACATGGTGAAGCCCCAGGGGTTGTGGTCTCGGCCATCGGCATTTTCGGTGGTGGGAGTGCGCCCGAATTCACCGCCCCAGAGCACCAGCGTGTCTTCGAGCATGCCTCGATTTTTTAGATCGGTTAGCAGTGCTGCAATCGGCTGGTCGATGTCTGCGGAAAGCTTGCGGCTTGTTTCGTTGTGCTTGGAATGGGAATCCCACGGCTGGCCGTTGCCATAGTAAACCTGAATGAAGCGCACGCCCCGCTCCGCGAGCCTCCGCGCAAGTAGGCAGCCGTTTGCAAAATGGCCTCGTCCGTAGCCGTCGCGGATTGCATCGGGCTCTTTTTGAATATCGAAGGCGTCTGAGGCGTCCACCTGCATGCGGTACGCGGTTTCCATGGCGCGGATGCGGGCTTCGAGATTTGGGTCGCTCGAGCGGGCTGCTTGATGTTCCCGATTGATCCGCTGAATCAGCTCGAACTGTCGCTTTTGAACCTCCGGGGTGACGTCGGCATTTTTAAGGAAAGGAATCATCTTCTGCGGGTTCAGCTGGGTGTGGTTGACATAGACACCCTGGTGTTCGCCCGGAAGAAAGCCGTTGGACCAAAGCTCTGAAAACCGCACGGGCCTGCCCGGGCAGAGAACAACGAAGTTCGGGAGGTTTTCATTCTCGCTTCCCAGACCGTACGAGAGCCATGAGCCTAGGGTCGGCCGGTTCGGGGTGAGCGTCCCGTTGTTCATCATAAAAAGAGCCGGCCCGTGGTTGGGGTTGTCCGTGTGCAATGATCTCAGCACGCAAAGCTCGTCCGCATGGCGGGCCGTCAAAGGCAGAAGTTCGCTGATCGGGATCCCGCTCCTTCCATACTGATCAAATTTAAATGGAACAGCCATCAAGGCGCCAGTGGGGCGTTCGGTGCGAAGGTCGGCGCCTTCCGGGCGCTGCCCCGCGTGCTTGTTCGCCTCGGGCTTCGGGTCGAACAAGTCACACTGGAATGGACCTCCGTTCATGAAGAGGTGAATCACCCGCTTGGCCGTGGGTGGGCGGTGCGGTGCGCGGGCGGGAGCTGCTTGCAGAATGTCCGCCAGAGACGCAGTACCCAGGCCGGCTGCGATGCTTTGCACTGCCTGCCTGCGGTTGAGAAGTAACGGGGAGCGCATAGGTGGGAGGACTTAATCGACAAATAAGAACTCGTTGCTGCCCATCAGCGCCTGGCAGTACTGCTGCCAGCTCGATTCAGCGCCGTC
>JBILLC010000431.1:0-2934 GCA_044376275.1 Chthoniobacteraceae bacterium
CAATCGTCTTGCGCGAAGCAATGTCCGGCGACGACGAGTTCGCGGGTGCATCGAGGATCAACACAGTCTTGGCCTGCGTCACGAGATACAGCTGTTTTGAATCCTGGCTCCAGTTTGCCAAGGTTGCGGGTGGTATGGATTCTGGGTGAGACAATCTTTCCCCGTTCACGAGCGACCATACGACGCCCGGAGCATGTTCTGAAGTGACGATCAACCGCGTCGAGTCGGGTGAAACGCGTGCCCGACTCGAAGCTTGCGACTCGTTGGGAATGGTAAGAACAAGTTTTTCGGAAGCGGAATCGAGCACCTGCAAGTTTCCATCTTTTAAAATGCATAGAAGCCGTTTGCCATCGGGAGTGAGCTGCATTTCGGCGCCGCGCTGCTCGGGCCTAGTGGAGAGTGGTTGCACTTTTTTAGGCATCGCCTCGCGCCTCCAGATTTTCGCCTCCCGAAATCCACCAGTGGCAAGGCGCGACCCATCAGGGCTGAATGCGAGGGAGTTCACCACCGATAGATGAGCAGCGCTGGAGCCGTTCGCTGAGAGGCTCGGGTCGACAAGTTCGCCGGTGAAACTGCGCGACTGCAGGTTGTAAACGAACACGCGGCTCCCGCGCGCGCACGCCGAGAGTTTTCCATCGCCGGTGAGCGCTACTGCGTAGATCGGGCTTACACCCGCGGGAAGCGGTTGCCACGCCACTTGCCTTGCTTCTTTGACCGACGACTTTGCTCCTTGATCGATCCATTTTGAAAGTTTTGCAATTTCGTCTGCACTCAAATCAACTGCGCCGGACTTGTTGTTTTTCGGAGGCATTGCGGCGTCTGTTTTGTGCGCCGCGGACTTTACAATGAGGCTTTCTGCTCCATTGCCAGGAATCAACGCAGGCCCCGAGTCTCCTCCTTTTCGAATGGATCCGGGGCTTTCAAGATTCAGTCCAGCCTTGGAGGTCGTTTTATTGTGACACGAAACACAATTGGATTCGAGAGCGGGAAAAACGTCCTTGTAGAAATCCAAGTCCTGCGGCCGGCCCGTTGTTGCCAAACACAGAAACACGCATGCCCAAGAGCCGACGCCCAGGGCGCGATTCAATTTGGTGCCTGTGAATTTGGATGGCATGGCTTTTCGGCTGCAGAGGTGGCGGCTTATTTCGCCGCCGGCTTCACGCGTACGCGGATTGGCTCTGAGAATACAATGTCCACGATGTCCTTCGGGGCTTCCGCAGCGGGCTTGGCGGCAGGGGGTGTAGCCGGTGCCGGTGCAGTTACAACTGCAGCTGTGGTTGCGGCCGTGGCAGCAGGTTTTGCCTCCTTGTTTTCATTTGGAGCAGTCGCATCTTTTGCTGATGTGCTGGCAGCCTGATCCGCCGGCTTTAGAGGCGCGGGAACGGACGGATATTTTGCGACGTATCCGCCATGAACAGAAAACGTGTATTCGCCGGGTGTCGTTTTGAGCGAGGCCAGGTCGATAATGACCTCCGTTTGCGGAGTCTTTGCGGGGACATCAAACGGCTTGATGCCACCGAAATCCAGACCGAGTGGCTTGAGCTTGATGGATCCGCCCGAGAAGTCGCCGCGCCATACGAGGCTCAGTGGGACTGCCAGTTTTTCGCCTTCGCTCGCCTCCCACACCCGGTCCTCGGCAGGCCTTATGCTCAGGGGCGTGAGCTCATCGCCGCCGACCGATACGGGGGTGTCTGCGAACAAGCGCGGACTTGGAGTTTCGGCGCTGGCGTCCCGAACGGGCCACACCATCGAAGCGGTCGGGCATGGGCGCACCAACTCCGAGCCGTTGATGGTCGCGCGTCCAGATATTTTCCCAAGCGACATTCCGCGCGGCGCCTCGTCGTCAGCGGTGATAAGAATCGTTCCGACATTTTTCCCCGCTGGAATGCGAAGGCCTGTTGCGCGAACACCCACGGGCAGTCCGTCCATGCTCAGCGCGATCTCGCCATCGAAGCCGTCTCTGCGCACTGCAACCACTTCAAGCCCCATGGTCACTCCCTTTCGCAGGGCGATTGGCTTGGAAACAGCATTGCGATCGCCATTGCGCAACTCCATGTGCAGAGCCCATGCAGCAAGCGCAAAGTCGGGAACCGATTTGCGGATGATGAGCGTGTATGTGTTCTCCGGCTCGGCGCGCGTTGCACCAAACAAATCCCGGATTTGAATCCGGTGAAGACCGTCCTCCTTGATCTCTACTTTTCCAAGCACGTCCGCAGAGCCGATGTCATACGGCGGCCCATCATAGGCGTAGCCATTGGAGGAAAGTTTCACCGGACTGATGATGTCGTTGAGCTCGACGAGGTCTTTGATTTTTTCAGACACCCCATCCTTGGTGACGTGTTGGACGAGCACAAAGCAGTCGGTCGGTCGTCCCCGGCGTTCGGAAACGCTTTCGACCCACCACACATCCCCCTTTTTTGCTTCGAACTCGTATGTGTCGACATCACCCGCAGTCGCAAAAGCTCCGTCAATGGTGCAGGGCGGCGAGATTTTCTGAGCCTGCGCGTGCGCGTTATTTGGTTCAGTTTCACGGAGCCGCACTGCGGGTGTGTGTGGTCCGGCAGGTAGCGAAGCAGCCGACACAGATTGAGTGCGCGGATGGTAAGCGATGGGATCGTCCTTGCCGAGCTCCTGAATCACCAAACGGTAGAAGTTTTCAGGACCACCCTGAAACGTGAGACCGTGTACTTTGATAATGTACGAGCCATCTGCAGGAGCTGTGAAATCGAGGATACCGGTGCGCCGGTTGACGAGCAGGTCGCGTCCAGCGGTGTCGGCGACAATCAGCACCGGGGTGAGCTTCGAATCGATTCCGGCGGTCGCGCACTCAATTGCGTACCGGCGCCCTTTGTTTGCCTGGATTTGATAGTAATCGACCGCCTTGGTGGTTGTATTTGCATTGCAGATGGAATTGACCGGCAGGGGCAATGCAGT
>JBILLC010000221.1:0-4769 GCA_044376275.1 Chthoniobacteraceae bacterium
GCGAACCACCTCGTCGAGCGTGTGGATGCTGAACGCGCGAGCAGAGGAGATGCCGCGCTGCGTCATGACCCGCGCTTCGCAGATTTCTGGCGCGACGCCGGGCGCGGCTGTGACCATGAACTTGTTCGGGATTGCTACTCCCTCCGGTGTGGTCTTTGGAACGGCGGAAAGTTTTGGCGACGAAAACTGGAGTTCTGCCTGTTCGATGTTCTCGCCGGTGATGGTCACTTCGACGGTTGATCCGGATTTTACACCCATCGGCATCGTTGTGAGAAGGCGCGGAGCCGGAAGAATAACGAGTTGCGCGTGGCTGTCGGTGGCGCATGCCAGCCCGAGCAAAACTGCGGCTAACGTGGTTGGAATAATCCGTGTGTTCATGTGGGGGATGCTCAGTGGTTGTAAAGGAACTCCTTGGTGTTGCACAAAGCCCAGATGATGTCTTCGTACCCTATTTTTTTATTCGCCAGCAAATCAAGGGGCGCACCCTCCGCGTTTGTGCGCGGCACGTTGATGTGGGCAAGTGCCGCAGAGAGCTCGTTTGCACGCGGTTCGCGGCAGAAAGTCAGCATGTAAAGGTCCTTCAAGTTTTCATCATCTTGTTTTTTGGATTTTGCGAGTTGATCCGCGCGACCATTTGCCTTGCTGAGCTTGGTCTTCACGTCGGCTGCGTTCATGAGATGCAAGCTCTGCGAGAGATTCGGCGCCTGCACACGTTCACATTCGCAGACGCTGTCGCCCTCCGGGCGCCCGAAGACGGTGAGAAAGTACGAGGCCTTGTTGTAGCTGTTGTCGGGAAGGGCGATTGCGCGAGTGCCGGAGGGAAGATCCGCGAAGTCCGTGGCTGCGTCTGCAACGCGATCGATGCTGTCAAGTAGCACCTCCGCGTTCAGCCGACGCGGATAGTAATGCGAGAAATTCTGTCGGTCGGCTGCGTTGTGCCCGTTGCTCGCAGAGCTGAGCCGGTAGGCGTTTGAGCGGGTGATTGCGAAAATGAGGGCCTTGAGATCGTATCCGCTCTCGGTGAAATGCCTCGCGAGTGCATTAAGTAATTCCGGATTCGAGGGTGGATTGGATTCGCGCATGTCGTCCTCGGGCTCGACGAGGCCGCGGTTGAAGAAATGCTTCCAGTAACGATTCGCGAGCGCTTTTGCGAAAAACGGGTTGTCCTTGGCGCTCATCCACTCCGCAAGCTGGATGCGCGGATCCTCGTCGGGAGCGATCTCTTTGGGCGCGGCACCCAGTCCTGCGGGTTTGATCTGCTCCTTGGTTTTCTTGTGCTCGGCCTGCGCCACGCCGCGTTTGTGAAAAATGAGGGACTGACCTGCAGTTGCGGTCGGGCGTCGGCCGATCTGGCTGAAGAAAGCCGATAGCCCGTAGTAATCCCGCTGGCTCCAGCGCTCGAAAGGGTGGTGATGACATTGCGCGCAGGTCATGCGTACTCCCAGAAAAAGCTGGGAGACATCCTCAAGCTGTTGCTCAGGCGTTTTGACCTGGTTGTACCAAGCCACTGGCGGGTTTGACACCGGGTCGCCCGTGGCGGCCAGAAGCTCGCGCACCATCTGGTCGTAAGGCTTGTTGGCAAGCAACCCGTCGCGCACCCATGAGTGAAAGGCAAAGCTCGCTTTGGTTCCCTTGTCGATGCGTTTGTTCCGCAGAATCGCCGCCCATTTGTTTGCGAAAAAGTCGGCGTACTCGGAAGTCTCAAGCAGCGACTGAATCAACTCGTCTTGTTTGTTCTCGGATTGGTTGTCCAGAAAGGCCCGGGTCTCCTCCGGCGAAGGTAGGCGTCCGGTGATGTCAAGACTGGCGCGGCGGATGAAAGTGGAATCGTCGGCGATCGATGAGGGTGGAATCCCGAGACGCTTGAGGTTCGCGAATACCAGCTCGTCCACGAAATTGCGCGGAGTCGGAACGCTGTCCACGGGCAATCCCATCGGGATTGATGACGCGTGCACCGCAACGAGGTTTTGGTAGCGGATCATGATGGAAACATTGCCGGGCAGATCTGAGAACTGAACGAGCCCAGAATCGTTCGAAGTGGCCATGCTTTTGTCATTCGGCTCGTAGATCGCGAGGCTCGTAACGTCCCGGGTTTGACCGTCCGAGAAGTGTGCAGTGACCTTGAGCTGCTGAGCAGAGCGCATGCGGCTGGTGGAGACCGCAGGCAAGACCTCTAAACGGGCGAGTTTTGGATCCGACTCTTTACCGTAGGCCATTCCCTGCGCGATCCACTCGGTGATCATGCGGTATCCCGCGCTGTCCTTTGGGAGTTTGTTGCCGCCGCCGTGCGGCGTGGCGTTGCAGGCCTTGAGAAGTAAAAGGCTTTGTTCCGGGGCGTTTGGAAAGATCCTGCGTCCGTGTCCCTCTTTGACGATGTGTTCGTAGTCCTCCTCGGGCTCGTAACCGAAGAGCGAAAGCCGGAAACCGTTCTGACCGTTGCCGGCCTTCGCGTGGCAGGCGCCGGCGTTGCATCCGGCTTTGGTGAGGATGGGGGAGATGTCGTTGGTGAAAGTGAGCGGGCGCGCGGATTGGGCGGCGGCCGGCTGCGGAGCGGCGGCGGCCACGGACAGGACCAGCGGTAGGGCCTTAAAGAAGCGCATCTTATTGATGTATACCGGGTGCGGGCCCGGCACTTAGATTTGTTTTCGCCGGGGTGTCTATTCGTGAACTTTATAAAGTGTAATGCGTTTTAGATAAATAGTTTGGCGTGCAATCTAAGGCGTGCCTTCCCGTTTTAAAGGATTGCAAAAGCCCCGTTGCGAGATGTTTGGAGCCGAGTTTTGGTGGTTGCCTCAGGTTTAAGGGTGTTATAGCTTCCAGGCTCTCCCGGTAAGCCGGCATTCACTTGTCGGCGATGACAAACAAAGCTTAACGAAACACTGCATATGATTACCTTTCTAGCTTCCACCTCGCCCGCCGAGGGTGAAATGGCGCTGTCCGCGACCCGTGTGGCGATGGCGGCGGGTTTAGCGGTCGCTGCGATGGTGTCGGTGGTGATCGGCGCCTGGCTCGGCCTTACCTTCAAGGCGAGCGAGAAGCTGATCGCGAACATCTTAGCCTTCGGGTCGGGCGCTCTGGTCAATGCTCTGGCGATTGACCTGGCGTACGGGACCACGGAGCACCTGGTGCACGAGGGCGTTTCGAACATTCAGTCCTGGGCGATTGTCGCAGGCGGGTTTCTGGCGGGCGGGTTGGTTTACTTCAGCTGCAACCGCCTCGTTGCGAGTCACGGTGGCGCGGCGCGGCATAAGACGACGGCGCGCCAGTTCGCGCTGGATTTGAAGCGCGAGGAAAGCGCCGGCCTATTGCAGCGGCTCGGCCAGAACGCGGTGTTGCGCTCCTTGCCGCCCTCGGAAATCGACGGACTCCTCCCCTACATCCGCGATTTTCATCTCGATCAGGGCAAGTACCTCTTCAAGCAGGGGGATCCCGGTGACGCGATGTATTTGGTGGAAGACGGCAGTCTCGGGGTTTTCATCCGGAACGATGCGGCTCCCGAGGGAGACGGCAAGAAGATCGCGGAGATCAAAAGCGGTGACATTGTCGGTGAGATGGCGCTTCTGGGCGCGGGTGTGCGTAATGCAACAGTAGTCGCTCAGGCGCCCGTCGATGCGATGCGCATCGAAAAGGAGGACTTTGATCATCTGCTTCAAGTGTCGCCCCAGATGAAAGCGGCGGTGAAGGACCTCGCTGAGCATCGGACGATGGACAGCATCAAGCAGCAGGCTGGAATGCTTGATAGCGCCACGTGGGCGAAGATGGCCACGGCGAGCATCCGCCAGTTGAGTGCTGGTGAAGTGGAAGCGGCGCTGGCCGAGCACGGCGGCGGCAACCCGATGGCGATTTGGATCGGGAACATTCTCGACGCCATTCCCGGCTCGCTCGTGATCGGGGCGACTTTCGTTGGATTCGCTAAATTCAACCCTACGCTTCTTATCGCGATCTTTCTGGCGAACTTGCCTGAGGCGATGGCGAGCGCGCACACGATGCGTCAAGCAGGTTATAGCAACCTCAAAATCTATACGCTCTGGGGATCGCTCCTGTTCATTGCTGCGGGCTTTGCAGCGGCCGGCAACCTATTGCTCCCAGTATTGCCAGTCCAAGTTCTTGGTCTCTTCGAGGCTATTGCCGGCGGCGCGATCTTAGCTCTGGTGGCGCAGGTCATGTTCCCGCACGCCTACGAGGAAGGCGGCGACGTGGTATCGATATCGACCATCGGTGGATTCATCGCGGCGTTCTTCCTTACCGCGATGGACATGAAGCACTAGAGCCGCGGTGTGCTGCGAACCTTCGCAGAATGCGATGGAACGATGGCGTGCTTCTGCATGCGGTGAGGAGACTCGCGTATGACTTGAAGAAACTCCAAAAGTCAGCAGCGGTAGCCTCGAGGGCGCCGCGTTCCGTGAGGTCTGGGCTAACAGGGCAGTGTCAGCGCGGCGGTGATGAGCTTTGCAACATCCCTGTGATGGTGTGCACGCACCGCTTCCAGCGCTCGGCTTGAAGCGATCAGGACGGGTCCGTCCTCCGGCGAAAGCGGTGCCAGTCCGTGGCTGCCCTTCACCAAACGCGCATCGAGCGGGCAAGGCGCCAGCACATAACGCAGGCCGAGTTTTTTACGCAGAAGCGCTTTCGCCGCCCGCAACTTTCCACCGTTGGGATCAAAGAACAATTCGCGCGGATCGTATCCGGGTTTTTTGTGGATCTCGACTGCCTGCGCGAAGTCGGGTTTGAGTGAGTCCTGCAGCCAGTAGTCGTAGGCGAACCACCAG
>JBILLC010000071.1:0-7667 GCA_044376275.1 Chthoniobacteraceae bacterium
GCCCAGCCTTCGGCGCCAACCCGACAAATGGCGGCACACCGTTGGCCTTCATCGCGCCGCCGGGCTGAAGCCTGCTCATCACCGCCCCCATCGATGGCCATCCGCCCGGAGGCGTTATCACTCCTTTTGCACTCCTTCCAGTGTAACAGATGTGCGAGTCGTGATCACCTGTAACTGACCCCACCATGGATCGGATGGGCACCAGCTTGTCCATGATCTTCGCAGAGTAGGGCATGTGCTCGGAGATTTGGATGCCGGGCACATTGGTCGAGATCGGCTTGTAAGGCCCGCGGTACTCGAGGGGCGCATCCATTTTCAAATCAAACAAATCCTGATGCGGCGGCGCGCCCGCCATATAAATCATGATGATGGATTTCGCGGATTTGCGGACTCCAGAAAGCGCCTCAGCCTCCAGAATCTGGGGCATTGAAAGTCCCCCCATGGCCAGTGCGCCGAGCTTCAAGATATCGCGCCTCGAAACCCCATCACAAAATGCGCGTCCACGCCTGCCGGTAATTGTGAGCATGATAAAAACCTTCTAATCTAGACCATTTCTTTCAGTGGAACGCATCCCGGTTCAACCAAGTACTGCGGCCGGCCCGCAAGATCGTTGATCGTCACCTTCGACACATCCAACCCAAGGTGGTTGTAAAGCGTCGCAAACACCTCGCCAAATTTCACAGGCCGATCGTCGGCCTCTCCTCCGAGTCGATCCGTCGAGCCAATCACCTGTCCGTGCCGCATCGAACCGCCCGAAAGCAGCGCGCACGATACGCGAGGCCAATGATCGCGGCCTCCGTTCTTATTGATTGCGGGAGTGCGCCCGAACTCTCCCCACACAACCACGGCGACATCCTTCTCAAGGCCCCGATCGCGAAGATCATCGAGGAGCGCACAAATCCCCTGATCGAAAAGCGGAAGATCCTGACGCAGCGCCCCGAAATTATCGGAATGATGATCCCAGCGACTGAACGCAACGGTGACCACTCTTGCGCCGGCCTCCACCAATCGGCGCGCCGCGAGAAAGTGCGTCATCAACTTCGGGCCCCCATCGTCGCGATTCTTCGGATCCCCCTTCCCATACGTCTCGAGCAAAGCAACTGATTCACGGGAAACATCGAGAGCCTCCAACAACCGGCTCGAAGTCAACACGCCAAACGCCTGCTGGTTGAACAAGTCCAGACCGCCCATCATTCCGGACGCATCCATATCGCGCCGGAACCGATCAAATCCCTCAAGCAGCGCACGTCTATCGGCGAGTCGCTCAAGCGTGATGCCATGAAGTGTCATGTCCTCAAACGCGCCACCCTTGTTTGGCTGGAAAGGAGCATGTCGAACACCCAGAAAACCAGGTTCACCGGAGCGCGCCCATTCCATGTGCCCCATCTTCGGGGAGAGACCTACAAAGGCAGGCACTGCGGGATCGTTCTGACCTTGCAGCGCGGAAACAACCGAACCAAGGGCAGGCCATCCCCCGGGAGGCTGGTTCTGCGTGGGCCGCCCCGTCAAACATTGGAAAGCATCGTGACGGACATCGCATTCGACGATCGAGCGGATGAGCGTACAGCGATCCATCCGCTGCGCCAACCGCGGCAGATGCTCTGAGATTTGAATGCCCGGCACGTTGGTTGCGATTGGCTGAAACTCACCTCGCACCTCGGCGGGAGCGTCCATTTTCAGATCAAACATGTCCTGATGCGACGGGCCACCGGGCAGATAAATCATGATGACCGACTTGGCACCACCCGGGCTCCGCCCCGGAAATTGAGCACCTCCCTGACTCTGCGCTGCAACCAGCTCCGACAATGAAAGCCCCCCCATCGCAAGCCCGCCAATTCGAAGGAAGTCTCGGCGGGCGATTCCATCGCAAAAACGGGAAGAACTGTTGCTGGAGATCGTCAGCATAAACGAGGGGTGGAGGGTGGGATGTGGCAGCTTTTATTTGCTTCAAAAGAAAGCCACTACGAATATCCCCCAGAACGCGCCGTCTTAGAAGAAAATTACTTATATTCTGGCCTCTCATAAACATGCCGAGCCTGCCCCATTTTATTGTCCATTGGCGGGATCAGGGATAGCATGCGGTTCGTGCAAGAACTTGGAAAAATGCTGGTGTTCCTCGGCGTACTGATCACCGGCGTACTGATCACCGGCGTAGGAATCATTCTCTGGCGAAAGGGTGACCTTGGGTTTTTGAGACACATTGGTCATTTGCCAGGAGACCTTTCATGGCAAAAAGGCGGCTCCGGTTTTTATCTACCGTTAACGACCTGCCTTTTGTTGAGTGCGTTTCTCATCTTTATCAGCTGGATGCTCCGTAAGTAATCCCGGCAAACCAAAGCTGAGTCGACCGAACCTCACGTTTTTCAAAGGAGAATATCGGAGCAAACCGCATGCATGCGATTTACCAAGACACTGCTAAGTGCACGGTGTTAGCGTGGCAGTCTCTGATGGACGTAGAGCAACTCAACGCGGCACTCAGCTTTATTCCAAAGCCAACAGCGCAGCTGCGGAGGATGCTCATGGAGAGGGCGAATTCGACAGAGCTACAGGAATTCGAGTCCATCCTGGATGCAGTGCGCTCACTGTTCGAGAAGTACACACGAATCCTATCCGATGCGACACCCGGTAAAGCGCGGGCCTTGCGATTGCACTCGATGATTGATCAAGCAATGGAGGCGACAAAAAGCTTTCCAGTCAGCTGCGGCAAGGGATGCGGTGGCTGCTGTCATTTCGCGGTCGAAATCACGGGCGACGAGGCGGAGTTGCTACACGCATTGCTCGAGGAGGGCGTCGAAATTGATTTTGCCAAACTCGGCCGCCAAGCGACGCTGGGTCGCGATTCAGCCGCATGGAAGATACCCTGGTCTGTTGAGACTCGTTGCGTGTTTCTCGATACAGATTCAACGTGTCGAATCTACGCGCATCGCCCGGTTGCGTGCAGAAAGTTGGTTGTCACAACGCCCGCGAAGCTGTGCGCTTCCTCAAGCAGCATGATTGAGCCCATCGGAGTACTCACTGTGGAGATTATTGTCAGCGCCGCAATCAGCCTGAGCGGGTACACGCAAGGACTCCTTTCGAAGATGCTTTTGGAGAGCCGCTCCGCGCGGCAATCAAACCAAGCAAACGCGAGCGCCTCAGTATGAATTTCAATCAACAGGTGTTTTCACAACCAACGAGCACGAGGTCTAGCAACGCTAGAATTCGGTCGAAGGAACGATGCGAAGACCGATCCCGAAACCTGTCAGAGGCGTCATCCTCGCCTGCCGCTGGACTACTTGACTGAGGCGTGCAATCCAGCCTTGTTCAAAGCCGCAGCGAGTTGCTTGGTGCTGAAATCGCCTTCCACCTGAAAGGTCTTAGCGCCCTTGGTTGCGTTGTGTTTGGTAACGCCCGAGACTCCCATGATGGCCTCTTCAGCAGCGGTCACACATTTTCCACAGCACAGGTGCAAGCCGGATACATCAGCGGTCTTCACCTTTGCGTCTGCAACCTCAGGCGCTGTTGCACCCTCGCCGAAATAACCAGCGCTAAGGAGTGAGGCGACGGCTTGTTTAGCGGACGCTTCGTCCTTTGCGGTGACCTCAACGGCACGTTTGTCGATCTTGGCTTCGGCGCCGGCTACTTTTGCGACGGCGTCAGAGATGCCCTTTGCGCAGCCCTTGCAGCAATTGTGCACCCCGGAAAGTTTGATCGTGGTATCGGCCTGTGCTGCCGCGGTGAACAAAATCGCGATGGATACGCAGGAGGGGAGGAACTTCATAAACTGGAGATTAGAACCATCAAGCCGATGAATCAATCAAATAAGACCGCGGGCGGCCCCGCTCACGATTCGAGCTCTTAAAATCGAAAGCCCACCGAGACCATTCCTGTCTGCTGACTTCTTTGCGCGCCCATGTCCCGCTGCCCGCCCAGATTGAGAATCCAAGCTTTGTAAATTGAAGCCTGAACACCCATGTTAAGCTGGATCATGTCCGAATCGACATCCCTTGCACGAGCACGGTACGGCACCCCGGCCAAACGAAAAGCCATCTCGTTGCCGCTAGGGGTGAAGTCATGGAGCCAATAAGCAGCTCCAAAGAAGCCGAGCCCAAAATTTTCAGAAATCTGTCCGTGCCGCCCCAAACGCAATCCCACACGACTGAAAAGACGGTCGATCACAACTGGCTCACCCGTCAAAGGCGCAATGGAACCCTGTTCCTGGAATCGGCCTTGATCGGAGCGGAGATACTTGAGCCGAAAGACCGGAGAAATTTCCCAGCGACTATCCTGCCCCGCCAGGTTTACGGTCACTCCTAGAGCGAGTTGAAGGTCCTTGGACTTGAAATCTGCTCTAGCTGTGTCCCCGAGCAAGGGTCTTTCGCTTTCCATAGAGCTAACTCCGAACATCGCGGAGCTGTCTACGGTGACCCGGCCGAACCGGACACTTCCGTAGCCCCCCACATTCCAGTGCTCTGACTCCAGCCTGATATCGGGATCCGCCACGCGATACGATGCCTGGCCGGCAACAACGATACCGCCGACACGCAGATCCCCGAATCGACGCTCCAAGCCAAGAACAGAACCGCCACCAGATGCATTGACACCGCTGTAGTCTCGCGCTGAGTCAGGGTCGAGGCGCGAGGATAATCCATAACCAGCGATCCAAGCCGTAGAACGCGGATCCGATGAGGGCGCGCCGCTTAGAAATTTCGTATCGTCACTGATTGGGGACACGGACGGTTGAACATTAACCCCCATACTGACTGAGGAATCCGTGAAGCCGTATGATGCGAGCGCGTCCAAGTGCGCATCCAAGGGCCCACTCAGAGCCAAACCTTGCAAGCCGTAAGTTGCACTCAAGTCTGCGTATCCGCGGCCGCCATCCAAAGGACTCAAAAGCGCGCGGATCTGATCGGCTGACTGCAGTTGCTGGACCATCCGAAGAAAATTCACCAGGGAGGTCGGCCGGGATCCGGCAGCGGCGACGGGCGGTTGGAGAAGGGCTGCGGCAACAGGTTGCATAAAGGCTGCCCCTGCTGCTGCCACGGGGGCAGCGACTGCAGCTGGATCGGCAGCATCGCTTATCGCATCCAGCGCCGCCAAGAAGGCGGATGAGCGAGAACTCTTGATCACCTTCGAAAGCGTGTTTCGGTCGACCATGATCACGACGCTGCCTGCCCTATTATCAAGTCGGAACCTCAATGTCGCGGACCCCATGTCAAAACTTTGAGGCTTCGTAATACTTCCACCGCTTCCAGCGATGAGAGTTCGCACCACCGCCGACTTGCCCGCAGCCACCAGTACCTGTCCCTCAGCCGGCAACACTTGCTTCATCAGAGCGGCTAAACTCTCGGCGGGAACCTCCACAATCAATCCGGAAACATCAACTGGAGAATTTCCAGTCACTCGGACCGCCGCATCAACGTTCGAGCTCAAATCCCATGTCAACCGCGAGCCGGGCTCGGCGCTGAGTCCACCCGTGGTAAGAGTCACTCCGTCAGGGATGATTAATCCGCCTCCGCTTTTCACAGCCAAACTTTTCATCCCCACCGAACCATCGACCATTAACATGCCGCTTGGCTGAATTGTCGTGCCGCCAACTCGGAATCTGGGGGAATCTCCTTGAGTCAAGTTGCCGCCTTTAATCACGTTTCCGCCTTTCCCGATAATTTCGATTCGCCGGTTTTGAAGATCTACTTCATCTCCTCGAAGCATGCCTCCATCCAATGTAATTGTGCCAGATCCCTCATCTACGCCAGAGAAGTGGACGGATCCCCCGCCGCTCACCCGCATCGGAGCGCTTGATTGGTAATCTACAATGTCCAGTCCCCCACCCACCACCTCAATTCGGCTGGTTTGACTCAATCCACCCTTGCCCGCTTTAAGATTTCCATTCCCGACAAGGGTGTGCCCACGGAAAGTGGTCGTGCCGGACAAAATCAATCTGCCATATCCAGTCACCTCCAAGGAGCCACCGGACACATCTCCAGCAAAGACAGTGTCTGAGACAACATCGAGCACACCTCTCGAGCCAAGGTTGACATTTCCCGAGAAAGTCAACGTTCCCGATGATGCGCCGCCGAGCCGCAAGCGACTTTCGGATTGGAGTGAGATTGGGTTTCCAATCTCCTGGGAACTGTTACCTGCGCGGAGAGTTCCGCCACTCCAAGAAAGCGTCCCTGAGCCCAGAGCATCAAGCGCACCCACTTCAAGAACGCCCGAGTGCAAGTCAACGCCCCTACTGAAGTCGTTTGCCCGATTCAAGACCAATACGCCCGGGCCGGTTTTACTCAACTTTGTGCTCGCCATCGGAGCGTCCTCCAAGATCGACGCATTCACAATCGCCGTCGATTCGACATTTGCGTCGATCACTTTCGTGGAATTGGAAGTAGAACTCGGATTGCCATCGGTGAGAACAATCGTCGGTGTTTCATTCTCTCTTGCCTGAATCAGACCACCGCGAATCGCCAGACCAGATACCTCTTGAGACGATTCTCCCAAAGGAGACGAGTCCCTCAGAATCAATGTGCCGCCAGACATCACCAACCTGACGCCTGAAAGGAGTTTGTTGCCGGCACTGAGGTCCAAGGTCCCCTGCTCAACCGACACAGTGTTCACCTCAGAAAACTCCATTCCCATCACCAATGTGCCTGGCCCTTGTTTGATCACGGAGGAGATGGGTGCCAACGCGTTGGTCGGAGCGCCTTGAATTCCACTGGAAATCACGCTCGTTCCAGCCACCACGATGCGATACGTCCCGCCAGAGCCAAGTTTCACAGGAACCATACTTGAAAACGTGAGCACACCCGCCCCGAGCTCACCAAGTGTGATGGCAGCGCCCGATTCGACTGTGCCTTTGAACCGAACAGGATTGTCGATACTTCGGGGCAAACCATCTGCACTTAAAGTTCCATCGTCGACAATCACGGTTGCAAAATTTGAATCTCCAAGAGGATACGTACCATCCCCGACGACTCCAACCGCGCCGCCCTTGAGCTCAAAGGTGCCGCTGTAATCACTTTGATTCGAACTTCCTTCGAAAATGACCCGTCCGCCGTTGACCCGGATCAGATTCGTACTACCGCCTATGATCGGAGCTTTGACTACAACTCGGGCACGCAAGAACTCAAGCGCCGCTTCGCGCGCCTGTGAGCCCATTGAGCCCAACCTTAAGCCTCCAGCGACCTCCAGCGTTCCACCAGCGATAGTCTGCTGCACGCCGCCGGCCACCACCAGCGTTCCAATGCGAATTGGCCCCCTGGGGAGGGAAACCAGTGACGTGCCCGCTGATAAAAAATTCACATCGACACCCGCGTCGGGGAAACCAGCGTCTTCTGAATTCCATGCACTTGGATTCACCCAATTGATCTCCGGCGCCCCCTTGAAAGTATATGGAACCCCGTGTGCCGCGAAGGGCTTGAACGGACTTAAAACGCAAATCAGCCCTGCAACGATGTACAACGAAGTCCATTTCACGGGACCACCTCCAGGTTAACCGTTCCAACTCCGCTCGGGCCCGAGAAAAATCCAACGCCTATTTCCTCCTTTTGGAGCCAAACGCCTTGAAAAACCATCCGGCTCCTTTCGCCCGGGGTTAACGACGTCCCGATAAAACCACCGCGCACCGGGTCCATACGGATCAATATTTTATTTGGATTCGGCGGCGCGGCGTAGATTTTATTTGCGGA
>JBILLC010000072.1:0-7609 GCA_044376275.1 Chthoniobacteraceae bacterium
GATCGAGCCGCTCGTCCAAGGCGCAAACCAGGTGTTTGTTTGGCCGAAGGGTTTGCTGGCGAATGTTCGTGCATGGTGCGATTTGAACGGCGTTTTTCTGATCGCCGACGAAGTGCTGACCGGCTTTGGCCGGACTGGCACCCTGTTCGCATGCGAACAGGAGGGCGTGGTCCCCGATTTTGTGGCGCTTGCAAAAGGGCTTACAGGCGGCTACCTGCCGCTCGCAGCGACGCTCACTCGGGAATCTATCTTCGATGCATTCACCGGCGGAGCGGACCACACGCTGTATTATGGTCACTCCTACTGCGGAAACCCGCTGGGCTGCGCCCTGGCGCTGGAGAACCTCGCCATTTTCCGGGAGGAAAATGTATTGTCCCGACTCAACACCGCGCTGATTCCCGCCTTTCACTCGGCGCTGGAACGCCATCTCGCCCCTTTGCCCGAAGTTCACGAGATTCGTAAATGCGGGATGATCGCCGGGATCGAAGTGCGCGGGCCCGGCGGACGCCCGTTCGAACCGGGGCTGCGCATGGGGAGCCGGATCTGTCTTTTGGCGCGCGACTTCGGGCTGCTCACGCGACCCATCCGCGACACCCTCGTACTCATGCCCCCTTTTTGCGCTTCAAAAACCGATTTAGAGGAAATGGTCGGAGCGCTTGGGGAGGCCATTCGTGTGTGCGCGTCAAAACCCGTCATCTTAGCCCCGCAGGCATCGGGAATGAACTCAGGCGGCGGGTAGAATATTTTTCGATCAGCTTTCCAATCCGCTTTTCTAACCGGCAACGCTCCTGCACGATGATGGGGTACTAAACGGAATCGACTTATGGACCACTGGACTGGACTAAAAAAAAGCGCTCGTGCTGCGCTTTCGCAACGTGACTACAGCTCAGCCAACCCGCTCGAGCGCCTTGCTGGGACCGGCCTGACAGTTGGCGAGTTGTTGTCCACTGATCGGTCCATCCTTGCCGCGGGTTGGATCCCCGGCGTGGATTTCGTTCCGCGCCGCGTGTTCCGCCAGCGGCATCGCGGATTTTTCGGAGAATTCGCGCGCGAAGGCCAGGGGCTTCTCGGGCAGCTGGGTCTCTGGCCGCGCCAATGGGCTACGGCGCGCATGTTTGCGGGAACGGCGAAGGGATTTCACATCCACCCGCCTCACATTCCCGATGGACAGACCCCCGAGGCGTGGTTTCAAAAGCTTTACGGTGCCAATCCCGCGCCGGTTTCGGAGCGCCCTTACGCGCTGGAGCAATGGGACGTGATGTTTTTTATCCAAAGCAACGTCGAGATGATCCTCATTGACGAGCGAGCGGGATTGGAGCGGCGCGTGATGCGCTTTTTTCTCGATGGTGACGACAGCGGTGGCGCCCAGCACGCGGGTGTTGTGATCCCAGCCGGAGTCGCGCACGCCTTGCGCGTGGAGGGGTCCGCCGACGCGATCATGGTCTACGGCACGTCCACGACGTTCGCGCCAGAAGCCGAAGGGCGGATCGCAGATGAAGTCGAAAAAGCGCCGCTTCCTGAGCAATGGCAGCATTACATCCGGTCCGGCACGTGCTAATCTGGCCCGCATGCCCAACTACGAGTACGAGCCATGTTCGGGAGATTGCCGGATTTGCAAAGGCGGCTTTTCGCTGACGCGCCCCGTCAACGCTCCTCCCTTGGAAAACTGCCCCCTTTGCCGCAAGCCTGTGCGCAAACTCATTAGTTCGTTTTCGACGCCGAAAATCTTAAAACCGCTCTCCGTTGCGGATGCGCGCAGCGCCGGGTTCAAGGTCTACAAACGGGTCGGCAAGGGCGAATACGAGCGGCAGTGAACCGCGCTGATCGTCCGCTGCGACGCCTCCACTTCCTCCACCCAAGTCAGCCCCGCAACAACCGTCCATGAACGAGCGTCCCGAACTCACCCACCCCGGAACGCCACGCATTCTCACCGAGGTCCAGGTGATGTTTTTTGACACGGATTGCGCCGCCGTGGTGCACAATCTCGCGTATCTGCGGTTTATTGAAACCGCGCGCACGCTGCTGGCTGAGCAGCTTGGCATGGGCCTTGTCGAGATGGCCCAGTCCAAGCTGTTCCCAGTGGTGGCCCGCACCGAAATTGATTATCGAAAACCTGCTGGCCTAGGCGACAAACTCGTCGTGGACGGATGGCTTGAGTCGCTCGATCGCACCCGTTTCTGGTGCGCATTTGAAGTCCGAAGAACGAGTGATTCAGCCGTCATGGTCTGCGCACGGCAGATGCTGGCGTTGGTGCAAATGCCCGCGGGCAAACCCGTGCGTCTTCCCGCAGACTGGTCCGAAAAATACCGGCACCTGGTAAAATCCAAACGCGGAGACTCAAGCTCCGGGGAGGCCTTGTGATGCCGGACGAGGAATCCTTCACAACTTTTCATCTAAGCGTTCTTGGGAGCGGCAGCTCGGGGAATTGTTCCCTCGTGGAAACGCCCAACACACGCATCCTCATCGACGCCGGATTCAGCACGCGCCGCATCACGCAGCGCCTTGCGGAAATCGGCGTGCAACCGGAGCAAATCGACGGGATCCTTGTCACTCACGAGCACTCCGACCATTCGTGCGGTTTGGACGTGTGGTCCAAGCGCTTCAAGACGCCAATTTACGCCAACCGGCTTACGGCCGAGGCGCTTTCGAAAAACGTCACAAACGCCGCGTGGAAAATCTTCGCCACGGGCTCTGCTTTTTCCATCGGGGATCTGGAGGTTGACAGTTTTTCCATCCCGCACGATGCCGCGGAGCCGGTGGGTTACGTGCTGCGTCATGCCGCGCGCGAGATCGGTTTTCTCACTGATCTCGGGTTTGCCACGCGGATGGTCACCGAACGGGTGCGTGCCGTGCACACCCTGGTGATTGAAACCAATCATGACGAAAAGATGCTGCAGAACGACACGCGCCGGCCATGGGCGGTCAAGCAGCGTATCATGTCGCGGCACGGTCATCTTTCCAACGCCGCTGCTGCGGAGCTTCTGGCAGAGATGGTCGGCGGCAATCTGCGCCGAGCCGTGCTGGGCCACTTGAGCGAAGACTGCAACACGCCGGAGCTTGCCATTTCAACGGTTCGCAATCGGCTGGCGCTCAGTGGCGGTGAAGCCGTCGAGGTGCTCTGCGCGACTTCGCCGCAGGCGGCCGCACGCATGGCTGTGCACTGAGCAAAATCGGTTGCCTCAATACTCGTCCGACTGGGAAGGCCGAGAAATTCAAGCTTTGCGGGTATTTCGTGCTTTGCGCGGGCGACATCACTGGGCAGAGTGCTCTCTCGATGAAAATCGACCAGCCCGACTTTGTGGAACTGGGCTTCGCGCGGATGGAGCGCGACCTAAACTATCTGATGGACTGCTTCGCCGAGGTGCTTGAGGAGATGGGACTTGGAGACCTCTCTGGACATCTGCCCTGGCGGGGTGAAGTCAAAAAATCAACGCAGACTCCTCCCCGTCTGGAGCTTGCATTGTCGGTTGCGTTTCAGCTCCTGAACATGGTTGAGGAAAACGCTTCGGGGCAAACCCGGTTGATGCGCGAATCCGGCCATGGCTCCGAACCCGGGACCTGGGGTGACCAGCTCGCCAAGCTTGTGGAACAGGGCTTTGGCGCTCAGGAAATCATGGCCGCGATGAAACGCGTCCGGGTCGAGCCCGTCCTGACGGCGCATCCCACCGAAGCGAAGCGTTTGTCGGTGCTTGATCAGCACCGCGTGCTGTTCGGATTGCTGGAGCGCGCCACCCGACAGGATTTCTCCAGCGCCCAGGCGCGTGTGCTGCGCAAGGAGGTCAAAACCGTGTTGGAGCGGCTCTGGAGAACGGGTGAAATCATTCTCGAAAAACCGACGCTCACCGACGAGCGCCGCAATGTGCTGCATTACCTGCGTGAGGTCTTTCCCGCGGTCCTGCCGGCTCTCGACGAAAGGCTGCGTCAGGCTTGGATCGACGCCGGGTTCGATCTCGAGCTGCTGCGGCAGCCAGGCGTATTGCCTCGGATTCGCTTCGGTACTTGGGTTGGCGGCGACCGGGATGGGCATCCCGGCGTGACGGCCGAGGTCACTTCCGAGACCTTGGAGCGATTGCGAGTCAACGCTCTGCTGGTCGCCTACAACCTGCTTTCACATCTCTCCGAGTCGCTCTCCCTGACTTCATGGATGCAGGAGCCTCCCAAAATTCTTCTCGAGGCAATCGAAGCGCATGAGCGAGCGCTTGGCGCGGAGGTGCCGCCGGTTTCGCATAAGGACGAGCCTTGGCGGCGGTGCGTGCAATTGATGGCGGCGCGGCTGCCACTCGAACAAACCTCGGGACGCCTCGCACAACTCCGCGAGGGCGTCGGCAAATACGCTCATCCGCACGAATTATTGGCCGATCTGGACCTTCTCGCCGAGAGTCTGGAACAAGTGGGCGCCAGGCGATTGGTGGACTCAGATGTTTCTTCCACAAGACGCGGAATCGAGGTCTTTGGATTTCACCTTGCCCAGCTTGATATCCGCCAGAATTCGTTGTTCCACGCCAAGGCGCTCACGCAGCTCCTTGGCGCGAGTCATCTTTCCGCCGATGATTGGGAGGACTGGTCCGAAATGGAGCGGCTGCGCTTTTTGGAAAAGGAGTTGCGTTCACCGCGGCCATTCCTGCACCCGGCCGCATCAGCCGGCCCGGAAGCGGATGCCGTGCTGGGCTGTTACCGTGTGCTCGCGGATCACATCAAAAATTTCGGTGAACGTGGCATTGGTGCGTTGATTGTTAGCATGACCCGGCGCCTCTCGGATCTGCTGGTGGTTTATGTTTTGGCGCGTGAGGCTGGATTGTTGCGGGCTTACCCAGAGGGGATCGTTTGTTTGCTGCCGGTGGTGCCGCTGTTTGAAACGATCGAGGATCTTGAAGGCGCACCTGCGATGCTGCGGGCGTTTTTGGAGCAACCGGTGACTCGCGCGAGCCTGACGCATCACGCCAAACAATCGGGCCGCCCCGGCGAACTGCTCCAACAAGTCATGGTCGGTTACAGCGATAGCAACAAGGATGGCGGGATTCTCGCCAGCCAGTGGGCGCTACAGCAAAGCCAGGGCCGCCTCGCGAAAGTTGCACGGGATGCGGGAGTCGAGTTGCGCTTCTTCCATGGACGGGGCGGCACTGTGAGCCGGGGCGCGGGTCCCACGCACCGTTTTTTGGAGGCGCTCCCGCATCGTACTCTGATGGGTCATATGCGTCTCACTGAGCAGGGTGAAACGATTGCGCAAAAATATGCCAACCCAGCGACGGCCACGCACAACCTCGAACTGCTCCTCGCCGGCGTGACTGAGACCACCGCACGCCACGCCCGTGCCTCCGAGGAGGACCCGCGCCTGGCGCCCATCATGGAGCGGCTCGCGGCCGCAAGCCGTGTCGGTTATCGATCGCTGCTCGATGCTGAGGGCTTTCTCACGTTTTACCGTCAGGCCACTCCAATAGACGCCCTCGAGAACAGCCGCATCGGCTCGCGCCCCTCGCGCCGTACAGGCAAGCCAAGCCTCGCAGATCTTCGGGCGATTCCGTGGGTTTTCTCCTGGAGCCAGGCCCGATTTTATGTGCCCGGCTGGTACGGCATGGGAACGGCCCTCCAATCCCTCTCCGCCGATGATCGCGCGTTGCTCATCGGACAGTTTCGGGCGTGGCCGTTTTGGCGCTATGTTTTGACCAATGTGGAAAGCTCGCTTGCCAGCGCCGATCCCGAGCTGATGGGGGCATATGCAAATCTGGTGGAGGACGCGGAGTTGCGCACTCGGTTTATGTCGCAGATCCGAGCGGAATGGGATCTCACGCATCAAATGCTCGAGCAGTTGCGCGGACAGTCGCTTGGCCGACGCAGGCCGCGCATGCTCAAAACGCTTGAGCTTCGGAGCGAGGCGCTGCGCGTGCTGCATCATCGGCAGATTCAGCTGCTGCGGGACTGGCGTGGCTTGATGGCAGATGGGCGCGCCGCGCAGGCGGACGTCCTGCTGCCGGAGCTGCTTCTTTCCATCAACGCAATTGCAAGCGGCCTGCGCACCACTGGATAAGTTTCACCTTGGGACACTCGCTCTTGGGCATGGTGCCCACGGATGATTCGTGGAGTTGAAGCCCGCGACGCACAACGTATCTCGAGTGCGAGTGTTTTTCGCGGTCAGCCGGGCAATCTTTCAACACGCCAAGCGGCGTAATCAAGGGATCCATTCGCGATGACGCGCTTTATTCCACCGAAATGAAAGAGCCTCGCAGCCTTTTGTGGATGAGCGGCCTGCAAAGGAATGATTTCACGCAGGATGACGCGTGCTGCACTGTTATCAGGATCCACATAGCCATGTGACGAGCGGGATTGGAAGCCATGCATGGGCGCGCCCGGGGACAGGCACTTTTGCTGCCGAATTTTTTGGGGTGCGTCGCGGGAAAAGCTTCGAAGGCCGCAGCCCTGTTCCCAGCCGTCTTCGCGTGCAACGGAGAATGTGAATCACGCGAAGTCGCGAAGAACGCGGATTTCGAAGAAAGCCGAATCCCGGTTGTGAATTCGCTCCACGCCAGCAGCGGCGGATTGGGATGGAGTTGAGATGGTTTCAGTCTTTAGACTCCATGGAGCCGACGTGGCCTGTCAAACGTGGAACCATGTGCCAATCCCCCTTATGAGCAATTCCCCCGGTTTTCCTCCCGTTTCCGAGCGCTTAGTTTCCCTCGATGCCTACCGCGGCCTTACGATGCTTTTCATGGCCTCCTCAGGCTTCGGCGTTGGTCAAATCGCGAAGGCCCATCCGGATTCAGCTTTGTGGGAAATTCTGCGTTACAATACCTGCCACGCGAACTGGGTTGGAGGTGGCGCTTGGGATATGATTCAGCCCGCCTTCATGTTTATGGTTGGAATGGCCCTGCCGTTTTCCGCCTCGAACCGAGCTGCGCAAGGACAGGACAAAAACCGGCGTTTCAAGCACGCCCTATGGCGTTCCTTCGTACTCGTCGCCCTCGGTGTTTTTCTCACCACCGGCACCAGTGCGCAGCCAGTGTT
Organism: Chthoniobacteraceae bacterium; assembly: GCA_044376275.1. Lineage (GTDB taxonomy): Bacteria > Verrucomicrobiota > Verrucomicrobiia > Chthoniobacterales > Chthoniobacteraceae > Chth-196. The sequence goes on from JBILLC010000072.1 coordinate 7,000, forward strand.
TGCTTTTCACAACGTACTCGCGCAAATCGGGCTTGGTTATGTGTTTCTCACGTTGCTTGCAGGTCGCGGCTTGAGGATCCAGGTTTCAGCAATCGGCGTCATTGCCGTTGTGACATGGTTGGCGTTCGCGCTCACGCCCGTCGCTGGCCACGACCCGGACTACAAAGCGCTTGGTGTCACAGATCCCAGCCAGATACTCAGCGGGTTCTGGGCGCACTGGAACATGAATGCAAACTTCGCGGCCTCTTTTGACCAGTGGTTTCTCAATCTCTTCCCGACCGACCCACCTTTTGTTTTCAACCGGGGCGGTTATCAGACTTTGAATTTCGTGCCTGCGCTCATCACAATGATACTTGGCCTCATGGCAGGCGAAAACCTCCGCAGCGGGCGTGAACCACGCGAAAAGCTAAGCTGGCTCCTGAGGGCCGGGTCGGTTTGTCTACTGCTGGCTCTGGCAACTGGCAGCACGGTGTGTCCAGTGATCAAAAAACTCTGGACCCCTTCCTGGGCTTTTTACAGCGGGGCTGTGGTGCTCTGGGGCTTCGCGCTGTTCTACTGGCTCATTGATATCCGCGGACACAAGGCTTGGGCGTTTCCGCTGGTGGTTGTG
>JBILLC010000073.1:0-7597 GCA_044376275.1 Chthoniobacteraceae bacterium
CCGCCCCCTTTTAGGCTGCCGCCATACACCAACCACCTCCGCGGACTGCGCGTAAACGGTGGACTAAACGCCCAGGCTCGCGTTCCGCCGTTACCGGTCACCGAAGGCTATCAGCCGGCGCAAAAGAGCATCCGTGCTTTTTCACGGCGCCGCAAAAATCCCAGGGTCGCAGGGTCAGTCACCAGCGGGCAGATTTTGCATAAGCCGCTTTACGGTCCACGCCCTTGGCAATGAGCAAGGCAAAGCGTTTGTGGAGACGGTTCTTGAGGCGTGGCATAATCTGTTTGGAAATTTGCGCAGCGCAAGTTCACTCAGTTCACTCTGGTAGACCATTACACCCATCGAGCGGCATTTAATGGTCCTGTCATTACTGGAAATTCGGCAGGGTCTTCTGAACAAGCGACTTAACAATTATCCTGTATTTCTAGAGTGAACAACTGACTTTCGCAGGCGATTGAACTTGGTTTTTTAGGGTCTTGTTGGGCATGGAACTGCCTGGAACCTTGTCAATCTACCAACATCCTACTAATTTGTCTCGTTTTAGTAGAACGCTGTCTTGCACGTGCGTTTTCCACAAGCTCCACCCCGTCTGCCAGAACTACTCGCCGAAGCACAGGCCGCGGGCCGTATGCCGCAAGTCCTCCAGCTGCTCCACACCCCGGCGACTACCGGGCATTATCTCCACTGGGATAAGCTGCGCCGGCACACAGCCCCCGCAGGTTACAGCCATCGAGAATGGTGGCTGGCGGTGAAATTGGCACGCTCAGGCAAACCCATCAGACTTACCGACAAAAAAGGAAACCCGTTTTCATTCGCGTTGCCGGACGCTGTCCTTGAGCAACTGCATCAGATCGACCTGGGAACAGGTGGACTCGTCAGCGTGCCGGAGCCGATCACCAATCCCCATACAAGAGACCGGTATTTGGTGAGTTCGCTCATGGAGGAGGCCATCACTTCCAGCCAACTGGAAGGCGCGGCAACGACTAGAGAGGTCGCCAAGGATCTCATCCGCACCGGCCGCAAACCTCGGGACAACAGCGAACAGGTGATCCTCAATAATTTCCGGACGATGCAAAAGATCCGGGAATGGAAAGACCTCCCTCTGACGCCAGAACTCGTTTTTGACATCCACCGCCTGATCACAGCCAACACGATGAAGGATCCCTCTGCGGCAGGGCCCTTGCGCCGTGAGGACGAAAAACGCGTCGTGGCCGATGACACCGGAGATGTTTACCACGACCCTCCAGATGCGAGGGAACTACCCACACGTTTGGTGGCAATGTGTGCGTTCGCGAACGAGACCACTCCAGACAGTTTCATTCATCCTGCAGTCAGAGCGGTCCTTCTGCACTTCTGGCTGGCCTATGACCATCCCTTCGTGGACGGCAACGGAAGAACCGCCAGAGCCTTGTTTTACTGGTCCATGCTGCACGCCGGTTACTGGCTGTTTGAGTTCATTTCCATCTCGACGGTTCTGCGCAAGGCGCCCGTGAAATACGAACGCTCATTTCTGTACACCGAGACCGACGACAACGACCTGACCTACTTCCTTTTGGCCCAGTCCGAAGTCATGCGCAACGCGGTTAGCGAGCTGCACCAGTATATTCAACGAAAGACGGATGAAACACGCCAGATGGAGGCACAGCTGCAATCCATCGAATGGTTCAACCACCGGCAGGTGGAAGTGATCCAGCACGCCTTAAAGCATCCAGGACACAAGTACGTGATAGCGGCGCACCAGAGAGCGCAGGATGTCGCCTACCAGACAGCCAGGACCGACTTAATGGGTCTGGCTGAGCGCGGAATCCTGGAGCAGCGCAAACGAGGCAAGCAGATGGTGTTTGTATCGCCAGTGGACTTGGCCGCCAGGCTGCGGTCTTGAAAGCGATGACAACGTAAATTCCGAACGCTGCTGACGCCATTTTACAGCTTTATCCACAACACCGTCAGGCAAAGTACCCTCCGCAGAGACCTCGTCGTCAGCCGAAGCGATCCGCTCTTATTCATCGTCGTCCTCACGCCCGATCTTTCAGTGCACTAAACGCCCAGGCTCGCGTTCCGCCGTTACCGGTCGCCGAAAGCTGTCAGCCGGCGCAAAACAGCATCCGTGCTTTTTTAGGGCGTCGCAAAGATTACGGATCACGGGACCGCCGCATGTGGCATTTGCGCTCCCAAGCAAGCAACGCAAATACCATTGATGAGGCAGATGAGAGCCGCGCCAGGATTACGACCGTTTTTCTACACAAAGTTGGATTGTAGAATGTCCATGAACTCCTGGTGTACAGCCGAGTTTGTCGCCACGCATTCGCGGTCGAAAAGCCAGTTGTCACCTCCCCTGAAATCGACGACTTGCCCTCCGGCTTCTTTCACGATCAAAGCGCCAGCGGCGACGTCCCAAGCGTTGAGGTTGTATTCGTAAAAAGCGTCCATTCTCCCGCATGCCACATAGCACAAGTCCACTGACGCCGAACCAATCCTCCTCAGACCGTGGGTTCCGCGCATCAAGGCGCGCATCGTGCCGAGGAAAGAATCCTCACGCGAAAAATTAGAGATCGGAAATCCGGTTCCAACCAGGCAATCCGCGAGACGTTGATTCGCCGAAACACGAATAGGATCGCCGTTGCAGAAAGCTCCACTGCCCTCGACTGCAGAAAAGCATTCATCTCGGGTGACCTCATGTACCACCCCTAGACGGATCTGGTTTGCTTGCTCTAGAGCTATGCTGACCGCAAAGCAGGGAATACCGTGCACAAAATTGGTGGTGCCATCCAGTGGATCAACAATCCAATTCCACTCCTGTTTGTCCGTCACGGAATTCTCCTCCACGATAAATCCAGCGTTTGGCAAAAGCCTGGTCAACTGCTCGACGATTTGTCTTTCGGATTCTCGGTCGACATAGCTCACCAGATCATTGACGCCTTTAACTTCGACGTTTTCGCTCTGAAACCCATCGCGTTCAGTTCTGATAAACGCGGCTGCATCCGCTGCGACGGCGATGACCTGTTTGGCTAGTTCATTTAGGGATGAATGTATCATTGATCGGCTTGGTTTAGAGATCCGACGTTAGCGGTCAAGCCGACTGTTTCCAGTCTTGAAAGGGTTATTCGCGGCCGATGGCGAGTCACACATAGCGGATAATTCTTCTCGAAAGCCGCATTACTTTTCACTGTTTCGGAATCTGCCCCCAAAGTAGAGTTAAGAGTCGTCTCGCTCCGCTGAAGGCTGCGCTTTCGCCGCTGATCAATCACAACGCTCGCGCAAAACTGCAAGAATCCGTCAAAAGGTAGAGACCGTCAATTTCGCCACTTTTAGAAAAACGCAGCAATGAACCGCATGCTTCATTTCCTCACCCTGATTTGTACGCTTGCGCTCCGAGCGCCCCGCGTCCATGCGGCCACCGAGAGTGGAGGCACCGAGCCTCCGCGTCCTAACATTGTCTGGCTGGTTGCGGAGGATATGTCTCCTCACTTTGGATGCTACGGCGAAAAGGCCATTGCGACTCCGAATATAGACAGTCTTGCTGCCAACGGGCTGCTTTTCGAGCGCGCATTCGTGACAGGACCAATTTGTTCACCATCGCGCTCTGCGATGATTACGGGAATGTATCAGACGAGTATCGGGGCGCATCATCACCGGAGCGGCGTTGGTTCAGAAAAAATTATTCTTCCAGCCGGCGTTAAAATTTTGCCGCAGCTCTTTCAGCAGTCTGGCTACCACACGTCCAACAGCGGTTATTATCCCGCCGTGAAAAGGGGGAAGACGGACTATAACTTTGAGTATGATCCACGGAGTTACGACGGAACGGACTGGAGCACGCGCAAACCCGGGCAGCCATTCTTCGCACAAATCCAGCTTTTTGGAGGCAAGATTCGGGATGTCCCAAGCCAGCTTGCTGAGGCTCGCAAACTGCTGGGAAACGCGACACCCACCGAACACTTGGTGTTGCCGCCTTACTACCCGCGTACCCAGGGCATTCTGGAAGACTGGGCAGCCACACTGGACGCCGTCCGGATCACGGATCGGTATGTGGGCGAGGTAGTGGCACGTTTACGCGCAGAAGGCCTGCTCGAAAACACGGTGGTTTTCTTCATCACTGATCATGGTGTAAGCCATGCACGCGGGAAGCAGTTTTTGTACGACGAAGGCACTCACGTCCCATTCGTTGTGAGTGGACCTGGCCTGCCGAAGGGCGAACGGCGCAAAGACTTAATCGAACACATCGACATCGCCGCAACATCGCTGGCGCTTGCAGGAATCCCAAAGCCTGCGTACATGCAGGCGCACGACGTCCTCGGACGCGACTACCAAAAGCGCACCGCCACATTCAGCGCACGCGACCGTGCCGATGAGACAGTCGACCGCATCCGGAGCGTGCGCACTGGGCGCTGGAAATACATTGCAAACTTCATGCCTCAACGTCCGTACCTGCAACCCAACAATTACAAGGATCACAAGCCGTGTTTGATTGCGCTTCGCGAAGCGGCATCCGCCGGACAACTCGACAGTGTGCAAAGCCTTCTCTTCGCAGAAACACGGCCGCCCGAGGAACTTTACGATCTCGACACTGATCCTTGGGAAATACGCAACCTTGCGACCGCGCCGGGGCATGAAAAGACCCTCAGTGAGCTTCGCTCAATGCTCGAACAATGGATGGAGAAAACTCAGGACCAAGGTCGAATACCTGAGAAGGAGCCCCGCTACGATGCCGATATGGCTGCTTATCAGGGACGCAAGCCCAACCCGGAAGTGGCAAAGAATATCGCGCTCATGAAGCAATGGGCGAGGGATGGCAAATGATTCGCTCCCACGTCCGGACAGGAGGCTGGCTGGACGGGAACAAGCAATTGGCTCAGGCAGGCAACTGGCACAGACAACCGGCTCGCAATGGCGACGTTCTGGATGAACTGGGCGGACGTGCTCGTCCGAAGGATTTAGAGTCCAAAAAACAAACCGAGCAATTCAATCAGCCAATTGAGCACTCGGGCGTTCATCCTGGTCCACGATTTGTCCTTCCATCATTTCCCGGTTCGCTGAATATCGTAACGCGCAAGTCGTCCGCTAACCATCCCGGCAAAGCGCTGGAGTTTACGCATGAGTTGCTGCCAGTTGAGTCACCCCATGAAGCCCCCCCTTTTTTTTCTCGCATGCCTTTTCGGATTCGCAATCGCCGCCAAGGCGCGAGCGACGCCGGAAAAGCCGAACATCATTTTCATTCTCAGCGACGACCTCGCCCAAGGCGACCTCGGATGCTACGGACAGACGCTCATCAAAACGCCAAACCTTGACCGGATGGCCGAGGAGGGCACCCGGTACACGCAGGGATACAGCGGCACAACCGTTTGCGCCCCGTCCCGCGCTTCGCTCATCACCGGTCTGCACATGGGCCATTGCCCGATCCGCGCTAATCGCGAGATTCAGCCGGAGGGCCAAATGCCGCTTCCCGAGGGCACGGTGACCGTTGCACAGATTTTAAAGAGCGCAGGCTACTCGACAGCTTGCATTGGCAAATGGGGAATGGGGATGTTCGACACGTCCGGCAGTCCGTTAAAAGTCGGATTCGATCATTTTTTTGGCTATAATTGCCAGCGTCATGCCCACTCGTATTTTCCAAAACACCTGTACAACGATGACCAGCGTTTCGAGTTGAAAGAAAACAGTGAGCCTTCGCCGGCCACGCCGAAGATCTACGCGCAAAATCTGATTGCAGATGAAACGCTGCGCTGGGTTCGCGCCCATGCCGGCGATCCGTTTTTTCTGTATTATTCTGTCACCTTACCCCACGCAAAGCTCGAGATTGATGATCTGGGCGGATACGCCCAGACGGACTGGACGCTCGAACAGAAAACATACGCCGCAATGGTCACCCGTCTGGATTCAGACATCGGACGCCTCCTGTCGTTGCTTAAAGAACTTCATATTGACGAGCGCACCCTTGTGATGATGTCAGGTGACAACGGATCATCTTACCCGCCTAAATCAGCCGTTGGCGCCGCATTCAAGCAGGCCGCGAACGGACTCCGCGGATTCAAGCGGGAATTGTATGAAGGCGGTCTCCGGCAGGCATCCATCGCACGCTGGCCGGGCCAGGTTCCTGCGGGGCGCATTACGAATGAACCTTGGGCGTTCTGGGATTTTCTTCCCACGGCTGCTGAGCTTGGCGGCGCGCGCCTCCCGGATGGAATGAAGACAGACGGATTCTCCCTGGTCTCTTTCCTCAAAGGCGGCCACGCACAAAAGCGTGATTATTTTTACTGGGAATTACTTGAAGGCCGCTTCCAGCAGGCCATTCGGTTCGGAAAATGGAAAGGCGTGCGCAGCGGGCCCGCGCGTCCACTCGAACTTTACGACTTGGAAACAGACCCAGCCGAGTCCAAAGACATCGGAGCGGAACACGCAGACCTTGTGGCCACGGCGGAGAAGTGGATGTCCGCGGCGCGTGTTGATTCACCGCTCTGGCCGGCGGATTATAACAAGAATCAACGAAAGTAACCCTCGCTGCGTTGTGGGCGCAGAATTCATTTTGCGCGCCCCATAACGCTGCCGAGCGAACGGGCTACGGGAGTCGGGCGAAAAGCGATTTCTAACATTCAGCGACATCGGACAAAATACCCAGCGAATGAGCAGGAAATTTCCGGTCATCGCTTTTTCTGCTCAACACAAAGGAGGCGGCTTCTTTGCAGTTGAATGCATTGGTCCACAGCCTAGCGTCCTGCGCGTGCCGCTTTGGTCAATCACCCTCCATGGAGCTTCCGGTACCCTCAGCACCGTTGACACCGGCGAATCACAATTCGTAATTGGAACAGAAACCGCCTCGGATGTGTTCACTGTCCATGGCGCGGGAGTGATGCCACGCCACGCGTGGGTTTGGATCAGCGAAGCGGGCCTGCAGGTGGAGGACCTCGGCGCAGGCACGATCGTCAATGGATACCAAATCACTGAGCGCGTGCAGGTGGATTATCCGGCGCGTGTGCAGGTGGGAGAAATCATTTTGCTGATTGCGGTCAAGGTGGTGCAACCGGCGGCGGTACACCCGGCTCCCAGCTCCATAGACATTACAATTCCGCAGCGCTCCGCGACCAACAGCAAGGCAAGCATGGAGGTGACCATTCCACAGAGAACGCAAACGCGCTCAAATGGTCAGAAAATCACTCAAACAAATGCACCATCCGCCGACCCAAATCCGGCTGATGAGGCAGCCAACCATTTCAGATACACACTCGTTCGGGAAATCGCCCGGGGCGGCATGGGTCAGATTTATTTTGGGGAAGATCCGCAGTTGAAACGCAACGTCGCTGTCAAGGTAAGCAGTGTTAGTGAGTGCGGCCAGGATCCGAGATTTTCAAAGGAAGCCGAGGTGCTGGCACAGCTCGCGCATCCGAATATTGTTCCCATTTACAACATCGGAGTTGATGCGCAACAAAGGCCCTTCTACAGCATGAAGCTGATCAAAGGCCGCACGCTCCAGGCTGTATTGAACTTGATCCGTGATGGCGATGTTAGTGCCACGCAAGACTACCCAAGAGCCACCCTGCTGACGATCTTCCGGAAAGTTTGCGATGCGATGATGTTTGCACACAGCAAAGGAATCCTGCATCGG
>JBILLC010000003.1:0-17070 GCA_044376275.1 Chthoniobacteraceae bacterium
AGTTAAAACTTCCGCGCGCGTGGAGCACGCAGGAAAAAATTGGCGTCGGAGAATCGACGCTTCGCACTAGGCAGGCCTCCAGTGATTCGCTGATCTTGGTTTTGGTGGGAACCGAAAAGCGACATGTGTTGAGCCTCGCCTTGAATGCTATTTTTTCTTCAAAGACTCTGTTTTTGTTGGCGTCAGAGTCAGCGTGATACGATCGTTGGCCGGGTCTTCTTTCGCAAGATTTGGCAACGGATTAGCGTCTCCAAACCCACTGACCCGAAACGTGTACTTTGGGTCAAGTGCGTACTTGATCAGGGAACGCCGACACGCATTCGCACGCTGGATGCTGATTTCCCAAACGCCGACCTCCGCTGCAGGATCCAAATTTTTTCGGGCCGCAGTGTGACCATCGACCATTAGAGCGAGTTTGTTTTTCTCAACGAGCCATGAAAGTCCTTCCATCACGAAATCTCCCCAAGTCGTCAATTTCGCTGAGCCGTCCTCAAACAAAGGTTTCTCGCTTCGATCGTAGAGGTTGATCTTAAGCTGATCACCTGAGATCTGAAAGTCCATCAGCGGCGAAGATTCAACATCCGAGTTCACCAACTTTTGGATTTCAAGAGCGATTTGCTCAATTCTCTCAGGCAACTCATCAGCGGTGATTGTGTCCTCCACTGGACCCTCCTGCACTCCCGCAGTCGCAAAATTTCCTCCAAACATATCTGGGAACAGCGGCAACCTAAACGACTTCGCAATTTCTTGCGCCAAATTCGGCTTCTCCTTGCAAATCCAGAGCACGATGAAGAGGGCCATCATCGCAGTGACGAAGTCTGCGTAGGCGACTTTCCATGCACCTCCATGGTGAGCGTCCTTTTTGGCCATAATTGTGTCGGGGAGGAGAAAACGGCGTCCCCAGAAGAACAAGCCCATGGAATGGAGCCGAACTATCTGCGGAGAGAAAGAATTCGCAGGAGAAGCAGCAAAACGCGAGCCGTTTTCCTTACAAATCTTTTACATTACCGCAACAAACGCATCACACATTAAGAAGATTGCAGGCTGAGCCTGGCGAGCCCGGAGCCCCGGGGAAACTGCATCAGGAGCCGGCCAGTTTTGAATCGCTCTCGGCTGCCGGCGTTTCAGCGGCGCGTATCGCTCCAGCGATGCAGCGTTTTGACGGTGCTCTCTACGGGACGCGGAAAACAACCGGACCGCTTGAGGCCAAGTTGAGCGAACCTCACGCGCAATATCGGAACGCACCGCCCAGCGCCGCTTGACATCGTCCGGCGGCTTCTCCAATCAATTGCCGCGCGCGCTCATTGCGCGTCCCCTCAAAACTCCCGTATATGCCATCATTCCTTAAAATTCTGATTTGGATCACCGTGGCAGCACTTGGCGCCGTTTCGGTTGCCGTTTCCGCGCTGCACAAAGGGGAAACGATCAACGCGCTCTGGATTGTGGTGGCGGGGATGTGTTCCTTCGCCGTGGCGTACCGCTTTTACAGCAAGTGGCTTGTAACCAAGGTGCTCGTGCTGGATGGAAACCGCGCGACTCCTGCGGTGACGCATTTTGATGGGAAGGATTTCGTGCCAACCAATCGATGGATTGTTTTCGGGCATCATTTCGCGGCGATTGCCGGACCCGGACCGCTGGTGGGGCCGGTGCTGGCCGCTCAGTTCGGCTACCTTCCTGGGATGCTTTGGATTTTGATAGGAGCCACGCTGGGAGGGGGGGTGCATGACGCGATCGTGATGTTCTGCTCGATTCGCAGGGGCGGCAAATCGGTGGGACAAATGCTGAAGGAAGAGGTGAACCCGGTTGTGGGGTTGGTGGCGATGGTGTCGGTGCTTGCGATCATGACGATTCTTCTCGCGGTGCTGGGACTGGTGGTGGTGAAGGCGCTTGCGGAAAGCCCATGGGGATTGTTCACCATTGCGATGACCATTCCGCTGGCGTTCGCGATGGGATTTGGCCACACCATTTTTAAAATCAGCGTGCGGGGCGTGACGGTGTTTGGAATCCTGGGATTGATTGCAAGCGTGTGGGCTGGCAGCCAGCTGAAGGCTTGGGGCATCGAGCACTGGTTTGATTACAAGGGCGAATGGTTGGCGTGGTCGATTATGATCTACGGCTTTGCGGCATCAGTACTGCCGGTGTGGATGCTTCTGGCTCCGAGGGATTACCTGAGCACGTTCATGAAGATCGGGACGGTGGCGGTGCTTGCCGTTGTGGTCATCTGGGTGGCTCCCGAACTGCAGATGCCGAAGCTGACGAAGTTTACAGACGGCTCGGGTTTGGTTTTCGCAGGAACGGTCTTTCCCTTTGTGTTCATCACGATCGCGTGCGGGGCGATTTCAGGTTTTCACGCGCTGATTTCGAGCGGCACGACGCCAAAGCTGCTCGACAAGGAGGACGCCATTCAAAGCGTTGCATATGGCGCGATGATCACCGAAATGTTGGTGGCGTTGATGGCGCTTGTGGCCGCAAGCGCGCTGGAGCCCGGCCATTATTTTGCGATCAATGCCGGCATCAACAAGACGATGTCTCCCGAACAGGTCGCGATGACAATCAGTGCCGTCGAGGGCGGCCGCTACGCGGTGAGTGTCGAGAGCATGAATGCGCTCGCAGAAAGCATTGGAGAGAAGACGATGTTTGGACGCGTTGGCGGCGCGCCCACGTTTGCGGTGGGAATGGCGCAAATGTTTGCGCGGGCCTTCGGTCCGGCCTGGATGTCATTCTGGTACCACTTCGCGATCATGTTTGAAGCGCTTTTCATCCTCACCACCATTGATGCGGGCACGAGGGTGGGACGTTTCATTCTGCAGGATTTTCTGGGCAACCTGTGGCGGCCATTAAGCAACACCCGCAGCCTCCCCGCCAATGTGTTTGCAAGCGCACTACTCGTGGCGGCGTGGGGATACTTTCTCTATCAAGGGGTGGTGGATCCCCTTGGCGGCATCAACACCCTGTGGCCGCTGTTTGGGATCGCCAACCAGTTGCTGGCGGTCATCGCGTTCTGTCTTGGCACCACGGTGCTCATCAAAATGGGACGGGCGCGCTACATGGCGGTGACGGCCATTCCCCTGCTCTTGCTCATGAGTGCGACCTTCAGCGCTGGATACATCAAGCTTTTTGACGCCGATCCGAAGATGGGCTTCATTGCAGGTGCGAAGCTTTATGCCGCGAAACTGGCGGGAGGCGGTTCGGAGAAGGAAATGAAGCTGTGGGCGGCACAGCACTTTAACTTCCAGGTGGACACGGTGGTGACAGGGTTTTTCCTGTGTGCGGTGCTGGTCATTTTCGTGGGTTGCGTGCTGGAGTGGCACCGGATTTTGAGTGGGGCGAAGAAAGCGGAGCTGCGGGAGGAGCCGTACGTGGCCTTTGCGGAGGGGGCTGGAACCTCCGTAAACAACTGATCCATATTTATTTAGCCAATCCACAGGGCTGCTGCCCCCGCTGGGCGGATACACTTGCCTTCGGGTGATCGCAGTGATACTGTCAAGGGTCGGAGTCGGTTAGGCGTAGAGGTTCTCTCTGAGAATGTCCGCGCCCGCTAAGGCCATGATATGTGGCCCGCTTTGGGAAGCTGCGGTTTCCCTGTGGGTTGCAGCTTTTCGGTCCCCTTGGAACAAGCTTGCAGGGGACGGCGGGTGCTCGAAGGCATTTGAGGGAGCGATGTGCCGCCGGCCCGGTGGGAGAACAAATCGTTGCGCCCCGGAGCGCAGCCCCTGGTGAAACAGGGGGCGTCCGGAGAGGCGTGGCCGAGGCCGAGACCAGCGCGTGTGCGCCGGCTCGATAGCCGGACCCTCCCGCCGCCAATGCAACACAACAGAAACATGAACACGCAACACAACAGATCCGGCAGCCGCCGTCGCGGCCCCCGGAGACGCCGCCCAGAGGAGGGGTCTTCCTTCTCACAACGCCCCCAACAGCCCGACCAGAAACCGAGCTTCTTCCAGAAGATCCTCGGATTTTTCGGCCTTGGCCCGAAGAAAAAAGCCTATCCTTCATACGAAGGCGGCCGCCGCTCCAACAGCCCACGGAGCTCCTCGGATGACCGTAGGTCGGCTGGCTCGGGGGATTCGCCCGCAGCCACGCAGCGTCCTCAACGCAAACCTGAGGCCGTGGAAGTCACCTCCCCTAAGCTCTATGTAGGAAATCTTTCCTTCGATGCCGGGGAAAGCGACCTCTTCAACCTCTTCAACGGGGTGGGCGCGGTTCGCAACGCAGAGGTGGTCACCCACAGAGACACGGAAAAATCCAAAGGCTTCGGGTTTGTCACGATGTCCTCCATCGAGGAAGCCGTACGCGCGGTCGCGGAACTGCATGACAAAGAGTTTATGGGCCGCCGTCTGGTGGTGAGCGGAGCAAAGACCACAGACCGCATCGCCGCATAGACCGATAGAAAAAGGCGTTTTAACACAACGACCAACTGGTCGAAACCAACGACCAACTGGTCGAAACCAACGACCAACTGGTCGGAGCCACACGAGCACTGCTCGAAGGCGGCACGACTAGAACAAGGCCCCGCTCCTGCAACAAGGAGCGGGGTTTTTGCTTTTGAGCACAAAAGCTCTCGCCCTCCGCTGGGTTCCCGTGCCGCAACATTTGCCGACGGCGCCACACCCGCTATGGTGACGTGATGTCCCTTGAGCTTTCCGCAGAATTCAGCCCGCGCGGCGACCAGGCGCAGGCAATCGCAAAGCTCATCCGATCCATCCGCGCAGGCAACCGGCATCAAACACTGCTCGGAGTCACTGGATCAGGAAAAACCTTCACGGCCGCGAACGTCATTCGCGATCTCGACAGACCCACGCTGGTGATCTCGCACAATAAGACGCTAGCCGCCCAGTTGTACTCGGAGTTCAAGCAGTTCTTCCCGGAAAACGCGGTGGAGTACTTTGTCTCGTACTTCGACTACTACCAACCCGAGGCGTACATTCCGTCTTCCGACACCTACGTTGAGAAAGATTCCTCCATCAATGAAGAGATCGAACGACTCAGGCTGTCGACGACCTCGTCGCTATTGACCCGGCGAGACGTCATTGTGGTCGCGTCTGTCTCCTGCATTTACGGGCTCGCTTCTCCCGTCGATTTCTTGGAAATGCTGCTTACCGTCAAAACGGGTCAGGTGCTCGCGCGCGAGGCGCTACTGCTCAAACTTGTGGACATGCTTTACGAGCGCAATGATATCGATTTTGGACGCGGCAAATTCCGGGTGCGCGGAGACACTGTCGAGATCCAGGCGGGGTCCGAGGATGATGTGGCGATCAGGATCGAATTTTTTGGCGACGAGGTGGACCGGATTTCGCGTTTTGACCCGCTCACCGGGCACACACACGAGCAGCTTTCGGTCGCGACACTCTTTCCAGCAAAACAGTTCGTCACACCGGCAGACAAGCTGCAGCTGGCGATGCGCTCGATACGCGTGGAGCTCGACGAGCGCGTCGCTTGGTTCGAGCGCAACGGCAAGCTTCTCGAGGCTCAGCGCCTGAAGATGCGCACCGAATACGATTTGGAAATGATGCAGGAAATGGGCTTTTGCAGTGGAATCGAAAACTATTCGCGCCACCTCACGGGCCGGCCGCCCGGGTCTTGCCCGTACACATTGCTGGATTTTTTTCCGGAGGATTTCCTTCTGGTGGTGGACGAGTCGCATGCGAGCATTCCGCAGATCGGTGGAATGTACGAGGGGGATCGCGTGCGCAAAACCACATTGATTGAACACGGCTTCCGGCTGCCGAGTGCACTCGACAACAGGCCGCTGAATTTCGCGGAGTTCATGCAAAAGACGGGGCAGTCGATTTACATCAGCGCAACTCCCGCGCCATTTGAAATCCGCAACTCAGTGGTGGGCAACACGGGCTTCATCCCAAACCCGAAGGCTGGGACACCGGAGGCTGCTCAAAAGCCCGAGCCGCGTCTCTCAAGGGCGGACTCCGCACCCGAACAATTCGACGTCACTACGCCGGGGGCGGCGCTGATCGTGGAGCAAATCATCAGGCCGACTGGCTTGCTTGACCCTAAGATCACGCTGCGCCCTCTCAAGGCGCAGATCGATGAGACGATCGAGCTTTGCAGGCAGCGAGTGGAAAAGCAGGAACGTGTGCTCATCACGACCCTCACCAAGCGGACCGCCGAAGATCTCTCGGAATACTTGAAGGACGTCGGGTTGAAGGTGCGTTATCTCCATAGCGACATCGACACGATCGAACGCGTGGAGATTCTACGCGGGCTTCGAGCGGGTGATTTTCAGGTATTGGTAGGAATCAATCTTCTTCGTGAAGGCTTGGATCTTCCCGAAGTGTCGCTGGTGGTGATTTTGGACGCAGACAAAGAAGGCTACCTGCGTTCACAGACTTCGCTCATTCAAACTGCGGGCCGCGCTGCGCGCCACGCAAATGGTGAGGTTTATCTTTTCGCTGACACGCTCACCCAAAGCATGCAGCAACTCATGAACATCACGGAATATCGCCGCTCGCGTCAGATTGCGTACAATCAAAAGCACGGGATCACTCCGCAAAGTGTGCGACGCGCAGTGCAGGAAAGTTTGCATACGATTCTGCGCGGGCGCGAAGTTGAGTCCAGCGTCGTGGCAGAGGCCGGGGGCAGCTTCTCGCTGAGCGAGACTCTTCGCGAGTTGGAGGGCGAGATGGTGGAAGCAGCCGCGTCCTTGGAGTACGAAAAAGCCGCGCTGCTGCGGGATCAGATCCGAGAATTAAAGGCGGGCGCGGGTCTTACAAAAATCGATCCTGGCATTATCGAGCAATCACGGGGGAAATCCTGGGGCCGCTCAAAAAGCAAAGGCTTCAAGTCAAAGAAACGCTAATCGCTCAGACCACTGCAACCCTGCTGCGCGCGCGGTCGAAAAGGATGAATTCAGAGGCGAGACTTGAACAAGCGAAGCCGGCTTCTAATAAAAAAGTGGGAATCTTGGTTTCTCACAAGGACGATGGGACGTTAGCCTGATCGCGCGTCATTGACACTTTACGCCTCCAAATGAAGACCACCCCCTCCCTGCTGATGGCCGCTTTCGTGCTGGCCTCGCCCTGTTTTGCAGCAAGCAAAGACCCGATGCAGATCGTCCTCAAGACTCTGACGGCTCAGATGAAGTTTGATCAAACAGAGATCATAGTCCCTCCCGGCGAACGCGTGGTGATCAAGTTTGAGAATCCCGACGACATGCCCCACAACGTGGTTTTCTGCAAGCCGGGCACGGACGTCGAACAGCTGGTGCTTAAAATGCTTGAAAAACCTGAGGAGGCGATGAAACGCGACTTCCTACCAGACGATCCGCGCGTGTGGCTCAAGTCGCGTCTGCTGGCTCCCCACGAATCCCAGATTCTTGAATTCACCGCGCCTCAAGAGACCGGGGATTACCCGTTCGTGTGCAGTTTTCCAGGGCACGCAGCGACGATGAAGGGCTCGCTAAAAGTACTCGGCCAAGGACCGGCGTTAACCCAACTCAAATACTCACTCTATCTCGGGTCGTGGGAAAAACTTCCTGACTTCTCAACCCTCACACCTCACCGCTCTGGCGAAGTGCCAAAAAATATCATCAATCTGAACTTCGATGATTACAAAAACCATTATGCGATTGTTTTCACCGCGTCGATTGAGGCACCCGAAGACGGCGAGTACACCTTCTTTCTCGCGTCTGATGACGGCGGGCGTCTTTCGATCGATGGCGCTAAATTAGTGGAGCATGACGGCATTCATCCTTCTTCGTTGAAGAGCGGTAAAAAGCGGCTCAAGAAGGGCGTACACGCCTTCCAGCTCGAGTATTTTCAGGCAGAGTCCCAGGCGGAGCTGTTTGCTGGATGGAAAGGCAGTACTTTTGACATCACGCCTTTCTCCGCGTGGAAACCGAAGAACTGGCGGACGCCCAACAGTCAAAACGGGGAGGAATACTTTGGGCTGCCGCTTACCCCAACCAACGCCCCGATTATTTATCGGAACTTCATTGCTGGTGCGGGAAATCGGAGCATTGGTGTGGGGTTTCCCGGTGGATTCAATGTCGCTTGGAGCGCTGAAACGATGAACCTCGCACTCACGTGGCGCGGTGCGTTCATCGATGCGGCGCGCCACTGGAGAAACCGCGGGGGCGGGCATCAACCGCCTGCGGGTTTTGACGTGGTTCGTCCAACAGAACTGGTACCACCTCTCGCAGTGGTCGAGAACGCCGCGACCGCGTGGCCCACATTCACTCCGGATCAACCGCTCAAGGATTACACTTGGAAGGGCTACACGCTGGATGATTTGGGAGTCCCCACTTTTCGCTACCGATGGATGGGGGTTGAAGTGGAAGACACCTTCACGGCACACGGAGATTTTAAAACAGGCGGCAAGCTCGTGCGCACAGTTAAACTAAAAGGCGAAATTCCCGCGAGCGCGCAGCTTTTGCTGGCGCAAGATTCGGATATTCAGCTTTCCGAAGGAGCGTTTCAGGTCAAAGGTCAGAAGCTTGCATTGCCCGGAGTGCGCTCCGAGAATCAAATCAACATTCTTGCAGAGGGCGCGAACATCCAAGGCCGCTCGCTGATGCTTCCCGCAAAGGGTGAAATGCGGATCAGCTACTCGTGGCCTGGATCAAATCTGCATGGTGCTCACGCTGCTCCAAAACCGTAAATACACCGTCGCCCGCTCACCGCTTTTTCCCGCTCCTCTCATCAAACTATGAAAGCGCACACCCTTTTTCTCTCAACACTGCTGGCCGGCACCACCTTTGTGATTGGTGCAGCAACCATTGATCCGGCAGAGGCAGAGTATTATCGAATCACCACATTTCCGACGCCTGCAAACACCGCCCTCGAAGTAAGTGCCGCGGAATTGCTGCCCGACGGAAGACTTGTTCTGGGTACGCGACGCGGTGAGATTTGGACGGTTTCGAATGCACAGAGCGCGTCGGTGGCAGGAGTGTGGAACAAAGACACATTGACGTTTGAACCTGCCCCCGGGGTGGACTCATCGACGCAAGTGAAGTACCAGCGCTTTGCCGAGGGACAGCATGAAGTGATGGGCTTGGTTTGGAAAGACGGCTGGCTTTACGTCACCAACCGTTACGAGTTGCTGCGCATGAAGGATGCGGCGGGACGCGGACGAGCTGACACCTTCGAAACCGTGGCCACGCCTTGGGGGGTCAGCGGCGACTATCACGAATACACGTTTGGATCGCGTTTTGACAGAAATGGCGACTTGTGGTTTGTGTCGTGTTTGACGGGTTCCTTTTCGAGCAAAACGCCGTTCAGAGGTTGGGCAATTCGGGTCAAGCCGGATGGAACGATAGTGCCAACCTGCAGCGGGGTGCGCTCGCCGGGAGGCATTGGGTTCGATGCGGATGGCGAGGTTTACTACACGGACAATCAGGGCCCATGGCATGGCTCGTGCACACTCCAGCACTTGGTCCCAAAATCTTTCCAAGGACATCCGGGAGGCAATGAATGGTATGAGCTCGCACCGAACATGGGTCCGCGACCAATCGATCCCGAGGACAAGAGCCGCATGGTCATTGAACGTGAACGGATCAAGGAGTTGGTTCCGCCCGCGGTGTACATGGTGTATGGTCCCGGCAAAATCGGGAATTCTTCGACAGCGATTATTTGCGATTTGAGCGAAGGCAGGTTCGGGCCTTTTAAAAAGCAAATCTTCATCCCCGACCAAAGTCATTCAAACATTTCGCGCGTGTATCTTGAAACTGTCAACGGCGTGAAACAAGGAGTGGTCTTTCCATTCCTGAAGGGACTTACTTCAGGCCCGATTGGTGCGCGAATGGGCAGCGATGGAAAATTCTTCGTAGGCGGCTCAGATCGCGGCTGGGGCGCAAAAGGCGGGCAGCCGTTTGGATTCGAGCGCGTCGAGTGGACTGGAAAACTCCCGTTTGAGATCCATGAAATCCACGCAAAACACGACGGCTTCGAGCTGACTTTCACCGAGCCTGTCGACACCAGCAGCGCATCAAAGCCCGAGAGCTACGCGCTCCGCGCGTTCACCTACATTTACCAGGCGAAATACGGCAGCCCGGAAGTCGACGATGTGCTTCCAAAGATCCAAAAGATCGAGGTCGCAAAAGATGGAAAATCCGTGCACCTGACCGTCGATACACTCACCAAAGGACACATCCATGAAATCCACTGCGACGGTGTGAAATCGGCGTCGGGCAGACCGGTGTTGCATCCACTCGGCTACTACACGCTCAACGAAATTCCCGCGAAATAACAGAGGGTGAACAACAGCTGGTGAACACTAGGCGGACGCGGTAGTTCTTGAGAGTGCGTGCACTGCAGAGTTGCGGGCGATCCATCCGCCGCCCAGCACGGCATCATCCAAATAACAGACAGCGGCCTGACCCGGAGTGACAGCCCGCTGAGGAGTGTGAAGGCGAACAATTGCTTTTTCGCCAGGCTGGCGGGTAACAGTCGCTTGCGCGCCGGGATGCGCGTACCGGATTTTGACCACGCATTCAAACGTGTCGCCCTCCAAATGCGCCGGAAGGTTCCACTGCGCATGATCGATCTCGAACTCCTCGGTGACGAGATCATCCGCCTCGCCAACGATCACGCTGCGGCTCTCCGGGTCGATATCGATCACGTACATGGGCTTTGGAGATCCGCCGGGAAGGCCTTTTCGCTGGCCGATGGTGAACATTTCGATCCCCTCATGCTCAGCAAGACGGTTTCCGAATTTGTCAAAAATTCCGCCCGGCTGAAATTGCGATTCACCGAGGTGGCCCTTGAGGAAGGCCTTGTAATCGTTGCCGGGCACAAAGCAGATCTCCTGGCTGTCGACCTTGTCAGCAACCTTGAGGCCGAGCTTGCGCGCGATGGCTCGGATCTCGGCTTTTTCGATTCCACCCAGAGGGAAGAGTGTTCTTCGGAGCTGCTCTTGTCTTAGACTGAAGAGGAAGTAACTCTGGTCTTTACGAGGATCCACGCCCTTGCGAAGCACTGAACGATCCTCCCGGTGGTCGACGACCGCATAATGGCCGGTCGCAATATACTCGGCTCCGACGGCCTTCGCCTTGCTCCAAAGATTGCCGAATTTCACCTTTTCATTGCACATCACGCAGGGGTTGGGCGTTCTACCCGCCTGATATTCCGCAGTGAAATAATTGATGACCTGTTTCTCGAAAGCATCAGCCTCATCGACCACATAGTGCGCCACCCCCAGAGCATGGGCCACGCCGCGCGCATCCGCGATCGCCTGAGGACCGCAGCACTTGTCTTCCGCGCGCGACATACAATCCTGCGGCCAGACTTTCATCGTCACACCCACCACCTCATACCCCTGCTCCTTGAGCAGCCAGACAGCCACGGAGGAATCCACTCCACCGCTCATCCCCACCAACACCCGCGGACGTTCAGGATTCTGAATCTGCTGTGACATACGTTTGATCAAAGTCGGGATTAGGCCGAAACCGGCGGGTACCACACATACAACATGAGATACACGAGGACGCCGGTCACAGACACGTACAGCCATACCGGTGCGGTGATTTTAGCCCAGCGCTTATGCGTTTCATAGTCGCCACGGATTGCGGGCAAAACAGTTTTCACCAACAGCGGCAGCACTAAAATCGCGAGAGGAATATGCGTGAGCAAAATGAAAAAGTAGACGCCTTTCGGCCACCCCGAGTGGGAAAACTTGGTCACGGCCACCACATTAAAATGGTAGATGAGGTAGCAGGTCAGAAACGCCGCCGACACAACGATGGCGGAGAACATGCACTTTTTGTGGAGCCCCTTGTTTCCCATCTTAATCGCGCAAAGCCCCACGATGATGAAAAAAGTAGCAAGACCGTTGAGCGTTGCATTTATCAGCGGGAGATCCTGTATGTTCATGGTTTGCGAGAATTGTTTGTGTGACGAAAAGGTCGCGCGGAATTGCTTATTTTGAAAGCTCACGGATATCCGCTTCCAACCTCGCTGTGGCTTCGGAGCTTTCTTCGCCGATCCCCTCGTAAAAACCTCTGACCCACCCGTCTTTGTCAACGAGCACCAGCCGCGTGCTGTGCGACACCGGGTCCTGTTCTCCGGGCATTTCCTTCATCGACATTTTGAACCCCTCGTTCGCAAGCGCGTAGACCCTGTCTTTTTCACCGGTTAAAAAGGTCCAGCGTTCATCTGCCTTGAATCGTTGCGCGTAGACGCTCAACACCTGAGGTGTATCTTTCTGCGGATCGCCGGAAACCGACAAAAAGCCAACCCCGGCATTCGAAGAAAAAGTTTGGTGAACGCCGCTCAGTCGACTGGTGAGCGCAGGACACGGCCCTGGACAGCTCGTATAAAAAAAATCCACGACCCAGATTTTTCCCAGCATTGTTTGTTTTGAAAATGCAGCACCGGTCTGCGTGATCAGTTCAAAATCGGGCAACTCCCAATACTTGTGAAGACGCGGCAGTCCGCTCTGCTTTGGACCTAGCAACTGCACCGAGTCGGATACGGATTGCCCGGGTTTGCATCCGAAAATTGCGGTCAGTGCGCCGAGCAGGACGGCCGTCAATGCCCTGTGATTTTGTAAGCTCATAAAGCCCTTCGAGTGAACACCAGAAACAACAGCATCACCGGCAAGTACACAATGGAGGCAAAAAACAAACGGCGCGCAGCACCGCGCGAACGCTCGAGCAAAAACACCACGCATGAACCGACAAGCATCGCGTTGGCGAGCCCGGCACCGACATTGTAGAAAGGCGACATCTTTGACATCCACGCAGGAGCAAAGGCGACTGCAGTGAGCATGACTGAGAAACCAAGCGCTTGATAGGCGGTAAAAAGGCCGGATTCATCCCCGTGCTTTAGCATGACGAAACCTGCCTGCTCATACTCATGCTTATACATCCATGCGATGGCGAGAAAGTGAGGAAGTTGCCAGCAAAACAGAATTCCAAAGAGGACATACGCCATGCTCCGGTCCGACGATTCCGCAGCGGCCCATCCAATAACGGGCGGCAATGCGCCGGAAACCGCACCAAGCAGGGTACACCACGCGCTGCGCCGCTTCAAAGGGGTGTAGGCAGCCAGATAGACAACGATCGTGATGAATGCCAGCACTGCTGCCATCTGTGTGGATTTGAGCCAAAGCAGACCCACTCCGAGCACAGCGAGAAGCAAGCCGAGCCACAACGCGCTCATTTTTTTCATGCGTCCGGCAGGGAGCGGCCTTTCGCGGGTGCGCTCCATTAACCGGTCCACATCGGCCTCCATCCACTGGTTGAGCGCCGCGGCAGAGGCGGCGGCGAGGGAAGTTCCGAGCACGGCGTAAAAGAGAGCTAGCGTCAGCCAGGGACCAGTGGATCCAACGCAAAAACCAACGGCCGTCGTGAAGACCACCATCAGGCTTAAGCGCGCTTTGGTTAAAATGAACAAATCCCCGAACATCGAAGTGCGAGTCTCTCCCATCCCAGTCATTTGAGCAACCGCTTCGGAGGAGTGCGCGCTCATCGAACGGGTTCCTCTTCAAAATTCTGCTGCGCTGTCAACCGGACAGCCATAGCCGTCACACTCGCGAGCAAGGCCGCCCCGAGTACCACGTGCAGCGTGGCAAGCGTGCGCGGCTTCTGATGGAGAATCACAAGAATTCCAAGAACGATTTGAGCCAGAACCAACGCCCCGCTCCGAATGGCCGCACGCCAAGTCGTCGAACCCGGCGAAGCATAGCGCATCACTTTAAAAACACCCCAAAGCACCGCGCACCCTACGACAACGGCTCCAAAGCGCGTGTGAGTGAAATTGAGATCGGTGTAAAAACTGTGCACCTTCGGCATCCAACTGCCGCTTGGGTCCGCCGCCGGGAAGGTTGGAATCGCGAGGCCAGCGCCGAGATGACGCATTGTGGCTCCAAAAATGAGCTGCACGTATACGAGTCCCACCGCAAGCCAGACAGCTTTGGCGGGACTGGGAATCGCGTTTCGGAAATCATGAGCCCCGCGCACCGGAGTCTGAGTCATTGAAATTCGCGCCGATAACGCAACGAGCAGCATCAAAAACGCCTGTGCAACGCATCCGTGGACGATGCGAAGCACCTCCGCGACCCCGACTGCGCCTGCAGTTTCGCGAGTCACACGCAACCCTCCCAACGTCGCCTGGCAACACACGAGCACGAATGCCGCCAGCGCCAGATTGCGCTCGCAAGCAGCCACCGAGGACACGCTCCGCCCTTTCCCGCGCAGAAGGGTGCCGACAAACACAATCGCCGCGGGCCAGACCCCAAGATGCGCCATCATCCACGGTTCCGCTGCAAGAAACCGCGCCAGCGAAGGCACGATCACCGAGGTAAGTGCGGCATACCCAAGCGCGCGAAAATTTCCCCACACTGCGGCGCATAACACGCCGACCACGAGCCCCACAAACGCGGCGAGCAACCGATGGCCGTGCTCGAGTCGCACCGGAAAATTGGCCCACCAGCCTTCAGGGTTGAGACTTCCGAAACTCAAGGGCCAGTCCGGCACCGCCATGCCTGCCTGCCAACTCGTCACCAAGCCACCCACAAAGATGAGGCCGAACACAACGCAAACGGCAGCCTGAGCAAATCGATTGAGAGTTTTGAGATTCACGGGGTGTCGGTTGGTTGGTGAAAACAAAAGGGTGCACTCAGAAAATGCACCCTCTAGCCCTCCCAGTTTTCAACGACCGCTGGGGGCAACGGCCAAGCAAGGTAAGCGCAAACGAACGTTTACTGTGCGGGTGCCGCTGCGGCTGCCGGGTGCTGCATGGCGCTGAGCTCCTTGATTTGTTCATCAAACTTTTCCTGCGAATCCACAATCAAATGTGAACGCATCGCATAGTGGCCAGCGCCGCACAACTGCGCGCAGACTATCTCGTACTTGCCGGCCTTGATCGGCCGGAACCACAGCGGCACTTTGGTGCCGGGGATCGCGTCCTGAGCGATTCGCATATGCTTGATCGACACCGCGTGGATCACGTCCTTGGAGGTAATTTCCAATACAATTGGCTTCTGGTTGACAGCAAACAGCTCGTTTTTTGAAACGACATCATCCTTGCCAGCTTCGTCAGATGGGTCCAATCCCAGGGGGTTGCTCGAACTCACGAATGCCGCGTTCTGTTTTCCAAAAACACCATCCGGACCGGGATAATGGTAGTTCCACGCGTACTGTTCACCAACTGCGCGGACCCGTAACGCCTCACCTTGCTCGGGAATATCCACGACCCGCTTTCCCCAAAGTGGAAGTGCGAAGCCCAAAAGGAGCGCCGCCTCGATCAATACAACCGCAAACTCCGCGTGGGAAGACGCGTTGCCAGTCACTCCATGATAATCAGCCTTGGGGTTTTTCACCCTGCGAAAACGAAACAACGCAATCGCTAGGTAGCTGCTCCATCCCACCGCAAGGACCAACATAAACCAGTGGCAGACCTCCAACATATGATCCACCGACAAACCGTGCTCGGAAGCATTTCCAACGATTCCCAAGAGTCTATTCAACATAACATTATGATAGGTTGGAGCCCGCGATTGAGCGGACAAGTTCAACGTGGGGAGGAACAGGCAGATTTGCCCGCTTGACCAATGAGTACCCAGCAAGACTGATCAGGCCCAGAACCAGAGCCAGCACACCGAGCATCACAAAAATCGCGCCGTTGGCCGCTTCGCCAATCGGACCGGTGCTATCGCCCATACAGGCGGTGCAAGCCGGGGCATTCTGAATTAACGAAGCAACCAGTAAGCCGGCGATCACCCAAGTCGGTGAGACAACTTTTGAAAACGTTCGAGTATTCATGTGATGATGCTCCGAGCTTTCCGAAGAAATGCCATTCCATACACCAAAAGCAGCAGTGAGGACGCTCCGCTCACAAACCCCAGCGCGTCCGATGCACCCGTCTTAAACGCCCAAGCTGACAGCCCGGCCGCGAAAACGATCGATACGATGATGAAAAATATGTGGAAGGCTTTGAGCGACATATTTGGAATCGAATGCTGGGTTACGAGTGACTGGAGTGAGAGGTTCCGCTTACCGGATCGCTGTGCGCGAGATAAGTGAGGAAAAATAGACCTGCCGCAAAGATCCCGGTGAGAATGAGAAATTTCCAGATTGTCATCTTTTCACCCTTGAGATGCATGAAAATCGCAGCGACGAGGCTTGCCTTGAATGTCGCTACAATCATCCCGACGATAATGTTGTTGGCCCGTGAACCAAAATCCACATAGGAAAGAGCCACGGTGACACCAGTTAGAATCAGCAATCCGATGCCGACTTTGAGGTAAGCACCGATATGCGCGGCGATGTGCGCTGCCTCGTGGCTGTGATCCACAGCTACTCCAGAATTTTGATGCGCCCCGTGCGCCGAATGATGATCGCTCATGATTGACAGTTTTAGAGAAGGTAAAAAATCGGGAACACAAAGATCCAAACAAGATCAACGAAATGCCAGAACAAGCCCGCAACTTCGACTCGGTTAGCGAGGTGTTCCGGATTCGACTGATAAAGCTTTGCCCCACCCTTGATCGGCAGCCACAGATACAGGAAGACCAGAATCCCACCAAGCACATGGAGTCCGTGGAGTCCAGTGATCAGGAAATAGGTCGCGAAGTAGGTGCTGTGCCGATTCGACATCCGCAGCCTTGATCACAGCCAACTTTGAGGTCAACGGGCGCGGCAGAAAGTGCGGCCGGTCGTTCTCCTTGCTATCAGGATCCGCGTTCACCGGATCGAGCTGGATGACGTAATCGTCCTCTGCCTGGGTGACCGCGTCTTGGCGGTGCGTTTCGTGCGCGAAATGTTCCGCATTGTGATGTGCTTGTTCCGCGTAGGGCGACCCTTTTGGGGCATCCAGAAGGTGACCCGAAATCTCCCATCGTGGAGCCTGGCCGGTTTCCGTAAGGTGTTTGTTGCCCAAAAACTCCTCATACTTGGAGGCAGCGCTTTGCCTGACAAACACACCAAAGTGATTGAACTTTGCGGGCCATTCGTAGCTCAGCTTCACCACCAAAAAGAGCAAACCGCAGAGAATGGTGATCGCCATGTAAAACTTGTACTTGGCCAGCTGCCGCATTTTGAGAGCGGCCCATGCCAAGACAACAGTCACAGAGGAAGCAATCAGAACGGCTGTGTTGGCAGTTCCAACCGGAACATTC
>JBILLC010000209.1:0-4950 GCA_044376275.1 Chthoniobacteraceae bacterium
TGCCGGCATTACATTCGAATAAACTTGGCCATTGACGGTAATCGGTCCGATCACACCTTTCAAGATCATTGCCGCGAAGCGCTCAGGAGAGCCACTGACGTACTCTGTTTTTGAGATCGGAGGAAACACAGGCGGCAGCCCCATTCCGGTGGGCTGATGGCATGCCACGCAAAGAGTCATGTACACGGTCTTTCCCAGATCAGCATTTTCCTGCGAAAACGCCGCAAATGGGAGGGATGTAATGATTGCCAGAACTAGTTTTTTCATTTGAACAAGAGTCTTGTTTCCTTTGGTTACACTGCGTTTCTGGGGTGAGAGTTATGGGGCGAAGGCCTTCAATTCGGCCTCGGTCCAGGATGCTTGGCGTGCCTCGTATTTTTTTCGGATCGCCGTGACTTCCTCGGAAGTGATGGGCGAGGCCTTGCCACCAAACGCATCGCGGACGTAGGAGGTGATTTGCGAAATTTTTGAGTCCGTCAGCACGGCACCTTGGGGAGGCATCATGTTGTTGTACGGCTTACCATCCACGGTGATTGGGCCAATCACACCTTTCAAAACAATCGCCACAAGCCTTTCGGTGCTGCCGGTCACATACTCAGAATTGACCAAAGGCGGAAAGACCGGCGGCAAACCCATTCCAGTCGGCTGGTGGCAGGCGCCGCAAAGACCCAGATACTGCGCCTTACCCGCCTCGATATCGACAGCCGCCGAAGGCGCTGAACCGGCGGCCCCACCAGCTGCGGGAGAGGCTGCACCACCGGCCGCAGGCGCGGGCGCTTCAGCGGCTTCAATCTTTGCGTCGGCAGGGATTTTCAGAAGATCCGCCTCGGTCCAAGGCGCAACCTGGGCGGCGAATTCCTTGCGAGCGGCAGCGACCTTCGCCTCGGAAATTTCGGGAGAGTTGTTTCCAAAGCTTGCACGGACATAGGACATCACAGCTGCAAGTTTTTTATCGGACAATGCCTTCTCCCAAGCCGGCATTGCGCCGTTGTAAGTTGCATCACCAACCTTGAGCGGCCCCATCAAGCCTTTGAGGAGAATTGCGACGAGTCGCTTTTCCGAGCCATTCACCCAATCTGTTCCTGCGAGAGTTGGGAACTGACCGGCAATCCCGAGTCCGCTCGCCTGATGACACGGCTGACAGTTCGCATAGATTGCTTTGCCTTGCTCAACGAGTGTTTGTTCAGCAACCACCTCGGCTTGAGCGGCTGCACCACCCTTGCGAGCAAACAGAATCTCGGGCGAGGACTGTTCCTCGTTAAAAACATTTCCCTGAAAACCGCCGTGATAAATCCCAAAGTAAACACCCGAGAAACAAATGACCGCGCCAAAAATCGCAAGCAACCAGCCGGGAATCGGCAGGTTGTTTTCCACCGGATCGCCATGCTCACGCTTGGCGGCGGCCGTCACCTTTAGCGACTCAATGGAGGCGCTGGGATTTTGAGAATCGTTTTGCTGAGACATCGTCGTGAATGGCTATGGAAGCGGTGGGAGGGCTTACTTCTTCGGGCTTGCCGCCGCGGTTGCCTTGCCGGCCTCCTTCAATGGGTGGGAACGATCGAGCGAGCCAAGATACGCCACCAGCGCCTTCGCTTCAGGTGTGGGAACAACCTCGTATCCGACAGCGGCGCTCATCGCTTTTGGCAGTTGAAGAGCGTCCGGTGAAGGCGTGCCGGTAATTTTCCGCACGACAAAGAGGTGCTTGTATGACGGCATGATCGATTCTCCATCCATCGCCATCGGATTATAGAGGTGATTGAGATGCCACGAAGCATCACGCTTGGCAGGCTTGTAAGGATCATCCGTGGGCTCGTTTCTCCACTTTTGTGATCCCACGTTGGAAAGGTCGGGACCAAGCCTCAGAGCGCCGAGCACCGGAATGTGCTCTGTGACATGATCCCTCGCCACGGTGCGCCGCACGCCCCACCCACGATCAACATCCGCAGAATCGCCTCCACGCACCACCTGGGTGTGGCAGGTCTGGCAGCCCTCCGACACGTAGACTTGCCGGCCGACTTCCGCCAAACCTCCCGGAACATTCGGATACACATCGGACACCAGGCCGTCTTCCTCCTTGAAGTCCGGAGTTAACGCACCCAACTGCGCATGCGGAACGAGCACCGTCACCCCAAGCGAGGTTGCGAACGCTGCCAAAAGAATCGGGAATAAAAATCCTGAGCGGCTCATGAAAATAGGAGGTTCGGTTTAGTGTTCGTGAGCATCACGGAACAGGGTGGGTTCACCTCCGGGCTGACCCACCCGGAGTGCCATCAGTAAGAAGTGGAGGGTGAAGGCCGCATAGCCAAGCCCGACGAGAATAAAGGAAATGATGCGACCCCAGTAGTAGGATGAACCCACTTCCAAAACTTGGCGGAAGGTTGTTTGTGGTGCATCCAACGCAGCACCAGAGGCGAGGCCGCTGAACACAAGCATTAGTGATCCCATCACCGTACCGTATGCTGCGCCCAAAAAGTGGATGGAAATGAGCGTGGAAGAAAGCCACTCGCATCCTGAAATGCGCGGCATGATGAAGTAAATCGCACCGAACAAAGCCATCGTCACAAAACCATTTAAGAGCAGCGCCGCAACACCAGAGTCAAACAGGGTGAATTGCACCATGTAATGCACCGATCGGAGCGAGCCAACCGCGTTCAAAAGGGACGCCACAAGGAAAATACCGAGTCCAAAAATAGTGAACCGCGCCGAGGGCGAGTTTGCGCTGCGGGTGGAGCCCCTACTTGAGGCGATCAAATTGTAGATCGTGCCAAACACTGGAACCAAAAGTAGGAGCGCAGCGGAGGCTGATAGCGAAGAAAGCCAGACGGGGATCGGACCTCCCGCAAGCCGCGCACTGCCAGTAAGACCGGCAACGAAAATGTAGAGCCAAAAACAGCCCCTGCCAAGCGGCCCCGAAAAGATTGGCTCACCCGCGACTTTCGGAATCACAAAATATGCTGATCCAAGCGAAACCGGCACTAACCACATCCAGAGAAACCCGGAGCTGGTCCAGTCCGCCACCAGTTGTGCGATAACCCCGTTCACGCCCTTGGTGGCAAGCAGCAGGTTGCCAGCGAACAAGCTCCAACCGAGCCAGCAAACGCCAGCAATCACAAACATGGATGCAATCGGAACTTTTTCTCCGGTGTTGCGGAACGACAGAAGAAAGCACATTGCAATCAATCCGAGGCCAGAAAGCATGACCGTGTACGCTGAGGACGGCATCTCAAGTCCAGTCAGAGCGCTCATCTTCCCCGAGAGGATTGATATCACCCCCAGCAGCAGCCCCACATTCCAAAGCACCGCCCCCAAAGTCGCAACGGTCTTTCCAATAAGCGGCCGCGCAGAAAGCCTCGAGATGAGCCATGCCGCGACACCCATTGCCGCCATTGAGCACCATCCATAACTGAAAGTGACGCTCGCCACCGGAGAAAGCCGGCCAAAATTCGAGAAGGAAAAGCCCAGGAAATCCGGAAAAACCAACTGCAACGCAGTCACCACAGCAAGCGAGGTTGAGAAAAGCAACCACAACAATCCAGTTGTAAAAAACCACAGTACCAAAGGACGCACCGAGGCATCGATCTGAGAGCGATCAACTGCTGAGAGCTGAGCAGCCTTATCGGGAGCGGGAATGCGGATTTGCGCTTTGTCGGCAACGGCGTCTGTCATGGAAATGGTCTCCGTAAAAATGAAACTTAATACGAGGGCTTTGACCTATTGGGCGGAGGAAGTTGAGAATTTTGGGAACTGCGTGGTTCGGGCTCCTCCGGGGGCCGAGGGCATTGCAGGTGCATCGCCGGCGGGCATCGGCATCGGCGCCTCAACCTTCACGGCTGAAGCCTTCTGCCCTTTCTGGGAAAGCTCTTTTGCCGTGAGTTTGAGAGCGTCACTCAAGGGGATCCTTGCGGTTTCGGCACCTTTATTAATCCACTCCGTTGCATTCAACTTTGCGTCCTCCTCGGATCTAAGCTTCGCACGAACCTCAGCCCGATGGGCCCCCCGCTTTGCCTCGACATCGACTTCGGGTCGGGTCGCGCTGATCGAAAACTTCGATACCACTAGGATCGCGATCACACTTGCGACTCCGAAGAAGAAGTAGTTCAAAGAAGGCATTCCGTTTGAAGAAGTAGAGTCGGACATAACTCAATTGGTGAGCGCTACGGATCCAGAGAGACGCGGGTCTCTGTTTGGAAAGGTATTTGCGGATGCAAGACGACGAAAGAAAAACCCGCCTGCAGCTCCCGCCACCGCAAGCACGGCCGCCAAGTCGTAAACACTCGGACTCACGCCGGTTTGGTGCAGCGAAGGCAACACGATAATGTAATGATCCAACAGTTGCATCCCGATAATCCAGCAGGCAACCGCGCAAAGAAACTTTGGATTCTTCTTTGTGCCCTGAAACAGGAGGATTGGAAACGGGATGAAGAACCTGCCAAAAACGAGGATCGTCGTCAGTGCATGCCATCCCTCGGTGTTACGAATCTTAAAGTAGATGGTCTCCTCCGGAATATTCGCGTACCAGATGAGCATGTACTGCGAGTAAGCGATGTAGGCCCAGAACACCGTGAAAGCCAACATGAATTTGCCCATGATGTGGTAGTGCTCAATGTTCACCGCCTTGAGGTATCCAGCCTTCTTCAGACCAGTGACGATCAACACCAGAAGCGCCATCGAGCTGCCGGCTGCGCCCGCAAAAATGTAGACGCCCCACATCGTTGAAAACCAGTGGTAATCAAGTCCCATCAACCAATCGACCGCCGCAAAAGTCAGGCAGACGGCCATCACCGGCAGGCCGCCGATCGCCAGTTTCCGCAAACGAAACGTGTGGCGAGACGCTCCATCCTCATCCTGCGCCACCGAAGTGGACCGAAGAGCCACTGCAAAGCCCCCTAATCCCAGAAAGTACACCAGATAACGCACCCAGAAAAAGTTATGGTTCAAAAACGCCGCCTT
>JBILLC010000074.1:0-7517 GCA_044376275.1 Chthoniobacteraceae bacterium
ACAACAAGAGGGCTGTTTGCAGGAGTACGGGCATTCGAATTGAAAAAGCGATACGACTGAATTGTTGGATCTGTCTGCTCAGCTCTTGGCGCAATGTGGCGTTTACACGCTTGTGCTGCGCATTATTTTAAAGAGGCTCGTGATTGAGGGTATTCAGGAAGCGGTACGCAGATTCTCCTGCCCCGCTCAAAGCGCACGGTTTCCGAATATCCACAATCCCTCAGAAGCCCGACCGCTTCGCGAAATCCGGCGCCAAGCTCGGCGACCGCATGTGCGTCCGAATTGATCAACACCGGCACCTGCGCCGCGTGCGCCAGTTCCACAAATTGCCGCGCGGGATACAGCTCTCGGCAATCTTTCCGCAGCCCTGCTGTGTTGATCTCGTAGGCAACGCCCGTGTCTAAAAGCGCCTGAATCGCCGGCTCGTAAAAACGCCTTAGATCGCCCTTCGGCCGGTAGCCGAATTTCTTCGGCAGATCCGGGTGAGCGACAAAATCAAACCATCCGCTGCGAATGCAATCCACATAAGCCTGCCAGTAAGCGGACCAAATCAGCTCCGGATCCGTGTCTCGATGTCTGCTGATGTACTTCGGATGATCCACCTCTGTGCCATCGGGCAAATAATGGACGCTGCCGATCCAGTAGTCCCACGGCGCGATGGAGCGGAGTTCCTCCCACCAAGCCTCTGTTTTCGGTAGATAATCCACCTCCAGCCCCAAGCGTATGGGGATCCGGGGCTCGGCGGCACGCGCAGACTCGATGGATTCAAAATAGCGCGGAAGCTCCTCGCGCAGCATGCGCCAGTCGTCAAAAGCGGCGGCCATCGGGTTGTGATCGGAAAAACCGATTTCTGCCAGACCCATTTCAACCGCTTTTTGAGCGAAATCCACGGGCCAGCCTTCGGCATGGCGGCACAGGGGCGTGTGCACATGATAATCGGTGAATCCCGGGGCGGTCATCCGCGCAGCGTAATGGATTTTTAGGCGAATGGAAAAATTAAGTGCTGCCCGACCGATTCTCTCAGCTTGTCCTTTGGGCGGTTTTGCGGCGAGCCTTGGAGATTATGGCAGCTCCACGCATTTTATCCGGGATCAAACCTACCGGCCGTCCGCATTTGGGAAATTACTTCGGCATGATGCGTCCCGGGATCGAGTGGCAGGACAAAGGCGACGCCTTCTATTTCATCGCGGATTATCATGCGTTCACCACCGTTCACCAGCCCGGGTTGCTTCGTGAATATACCCGTGGGGTGGCGCTCGATTTTTTGGCATGCGGTCTGGATCCGGCGCGGGCGGTGTTGTTTCGTCAGAGTGATGTCCCGGAGGTGACGGAGTTGGCGTGGTTGCTGACCTGCCTGACGCCGATGCCGATGCTCGAGAACTGCCACGCGTACAAAGATCATGTGGGCAAGGGCAAGGTGCCTTCGCACGGTTTGTTCGCGTACCCAGTGCTGATGGCGGCGGATATTCTGCTCTACGATAGCAATGTCGTGCCCGTAGGGCGCGATCAAAAACAGCATGTTGAGGTCACCCGTGATCTGGCGGAGAAAGCCAATCGCATGTTCGGTGAAATCTTTGTCGTGCCCGCTCCGAGCATCGTGCAAACCACGGCGACGGTGATCGGTTTGGACGGACAGAAAATGAGCAAGAGCTACGGCAACACAATTGACATTTTCGAGGAGGAGAAGGCGCTCAGAAAAAAGGTGATGGGGATTGTGACCGATTCTGCTGCGGTGGAGGATCCAAAGGATCCGGCTTCCTCTTCGATCGTGGCACTTTATCGGTTGTTCGCCTCGGAATCGGAGGTGGCCCTGATGGAGGATCAGTTCCGATCGGGCGGGATTGGGTACGGTGAATTCAAGAAGCGTTTGTTCGGGGCGATTTGGGAGACATTCGCGCCATTTCGCCAGAAACGCGCGGAGCTTGCATCGGATCCAGCGATTTTGGACAGGATATTGGAGAACGGCGCGGAGCGTGCCCGGGCGATTGCGCTACCGGTGATTCAGCGGGTGAGGAAAGCGACCGGATTGCGCTGAGGCGGGGAGTGTCTGGACGGGCGGTCCCATGCACGAGGGTTGTGCAGGCCTCTGCGGACTTGGCGCCGTTTCCACCAAGCCAGTGTCGAGACAATCCCAGCGGCGAGGCGGAGTCCGAGCTGCGTAGCCTGCTAGGTTGGTCTGCCGAAACGGATCGGGGGCGGAGTGGGGCCGATTGGTTTCATTTGTGCAGCGTACTCGGCTTCGGCCGGGGTGAGCGCGGCTCCCTTGGGAACGGCGGGACGGTAATGGCCGCCTATCCGACTCGGATCCGGCACAGGCTGGCCGAATGCGGGCTCCGGCAAGTCTTCAAGCGTTGCCACCAATGGCGATGCCGCCGGATTGAGCACTACGCCGGCCGGCGCCGGTGGTGTGGCAAGAGGCGCTGCTGCTGGCGCGGCGGCGAGCGAGGCAGCCGGAGCGGAAGCCACGGCGGGAGCGGGGGGTACGGCGGATTGGGCTGGAGTCGCCGCTGGCTGCGGTGCTGGCTGCGGGGCCTCGGTTGCGCTGGGGCCTGCCACGCTGCTGGGCAAAGACGTGGCCGCGGAAGAGGGGAACCATATTGGTACTAACGCCACCGGAATGAACAAAATCCCGTTTAATGCGATCAATGGAGCCAGCGCGTTCCAGGGATCCACCAACGCCGATCCCTCGTAATAGCCTCCCATCAGTGCAAAGATGCTTGCGGTGCGGAGAAATGAGTCACTGAAATCCTGAGTCGCGCCGCCCTGATCCAGCACCACCGACCAGGAGCCGATCTGAAGCAACGCGAGCCCCAGCAACTTCCAAAGACGCAGCAGATGCTGCGCACCGGTCGGGCCCGGTCTGCTGGGCGCAAACAAGGCGCACACTGTGAGATTGGATGCGAGCAGGAGGAGCCCAAGGATGAGAAGATCAGGTGAACTCATTGGATGCGTATGCAAGAACCCTCGCCCAACTGGGGCGGGAGGCAAGGTCGAAAACTGACAGGAACGCGGATTCTATTCAATACCCCGCACCAAGCACCACCACGCAAGCCTACCCCCATTCTCCGCCCAGATTTTGCACCTCAGCGATTGGATGAAAAACGCCTGCGGCGAAGAGATCTCGCCTCCGTGCTCAGTTCTGACTAAACGTCCACATAGCATTTTACTGTCACCCCAATTATGCGATCCCCCCTGCACATCTCCTGCACTCTAGCGCTTCTCGCGCCGTTCGGCTTCGGACAGCAGCCCGCAGTCAATTACGACGAAGCCGCCATCCCTCCTTACGTATTGCCCGAACTGCTTAAGACCGCTTCGGGCGCGTCCGTCAAAAACAGCCAGCAATGGGAGAAGGAACGCCGCCCCGAAGTGTTTGCCCTCTTTGAACAACATGTCTTCGGACGCACACCCCCGCCCGAAACATGGGGCAAAGTCGCTTTCGAAATCCTTTCCGTTAAACGCGACGCGCTCAATGGAAAAGCGGTGCGCAAGCTGTTGCGCATCACCCTTCCGAAATTTCCCCAGTGGAAGGGCATCGAAATGATGCTGCACACTCCCGCGCAGGCGAAGGGCGCGGTGCCGTGTTTTGTGGGCTGCAGTTTTGGGGGCAATCAATGCGTGAGCCCCGATCCCGACGTGCCCATTTCGACCCGCTGGATGCGCCCTTCCAAAGAGGGTTACGTGGTTGATAACCGCGCGACCGAGTCCAGCCGCGGCACTGAGAAAGAGCGCTGGCAGCTCGAACTCGCCATGGAATCTGGATTCGGCGTGGCCACCTACTACTACGGAGACGTTGAACCGGATCACGCCGATGGATGGAGGGAAGGACTGCGCGCCGCGCTTAGTCCGCAGGGCCCCGCAACCGAGTGGAAGGACGGCGACTGGGGGGCGATAGGCGCGTGGGCGTGGGGCGTGAGCCGCGTCGCCGATTACCTCGAAACGGATTCCAGCGTGGATGCGAAGAAACTCGCCGTCATCGGCCATTCGCGTCTTGGTAAGACCTCTCTCTGGGCCGGTGCGCAGGACAAACGTTTTGGCGTCGTGATCTCAAACAATTCCGGCGAAGGCGGTGCGGCGTTGATGCGTCGGAACATTGGTGAAACCACGGCGGTAATTACCAAGGCGTTCCCGCATTGGTTCACACCAACCTACCGCTCCTACGCCAACAACGAGTCTGCGTGTCCGATTGATAAGCACATGCTCATCGCTCTCATCGCGCCGCGCGCCGCCTACATTGCAAGCGCCGAGGAAGACAAGTGGGCTGATCCAAAAGGCGAATTTCTATCAGGATTTCATTCTCAGCCAGTGTACGATCTCTACGCGAAAAAGGGATATGGCGTGAACGAGCAACCTGCTTTGAATTCGCCCGTGGGGGACTTCGTTGCGTACCACATCCGCTCGGGCAAACACGACGTGATCCGTTACGATTGGGAGCAATACCTGCCATTCGCAAAGCGGCATCTTTCAAAGTAAAGACAATTCCCTGGGACCGCGGAGCCACAGCTCCGCAGCTCTTCATGCGTTTGGTGTGAGAAGCAATGCGATGTGGGAATCAAAGCCTCATCGCAGCGTTCCCGGGATTCAACCCGCGAAACATCATCCCCCCTCGAAATGAAAAACCTGCTCAGGCGTTCAACTGATCCACTCGTACCCAGATTGCTTCTCTGGATCGCGGTCGCGCAAACTCCGTTGATTCAAAGCGCAGGTCTTCTCGCGCAGAATACGCCGCCGCAGCCGCCGGCGGGCAACGAGCAGGTGCGCAAGATCATGGAAACCTACGCCGGTCGAGGCACTCTGGCGGACTCCACCCCGCCAACCGAGGCTCGTGAGGCAGTATCGAAATTTGAATTGCGCGACGGGCTCGCAATCGACTTGCTCGCATCCGAGCCGGATGTCGAACAGCCGCTGTACATGAGTTGGGATTCGCGCGGCCGGCTCTGGGTGATTGAATACCGGCAGTATCAGTTTCCCGCGGGATTGAAGGTCGTCAGTTACGATTCGCATCTGCGGGCGCAATTCGATAAAAAACCTGTGCCACCGCCCCATGGCGATCCCGGATTAGACAGGGTTACGGTTTTTGAAGACACCGATGGCGATGGATTTTTCGATCGTCACACGCATTTGATCGAAGGCCTCAACATCGCCAGTGCAGCCATCGCTGGAGCAAATGCAGTCTGGGTGCTCAATCCACCTTATTTGCTCAAATACCCCGATGCTGATGGCGATGGAAAACCGGATGGCGAACCCGAGGTCGCGCTCAGCGGATTTGGAATCGAGGACACGCATTCGGTGGCGAGCAGCCTGCAGTGGGGCGTGGACGGATGGTTGTACGGCGCCAACGGCAGTACTTCCACCGGCAATGTGAGCTCGGCGTCGACAAAGAATGTCAAATGGGAGGGGCAGTGTATCTGGAGATTTCATACCGTGTCGCAGCGGTTCGAGATTTATGCGGAGGGCGGTGGAAACACTTTCAGTTTGGAGATTGATGCGAAGGGGCGAGTGTTTTCGGGCACCAACGGCGGTGGCACGCGCGGGATGCATTACGAGCAGGGTAGTTACGGAGTGAAAACCTGGGGCAAGCACGGGCCGCTTACCAACCCGCATGCGTACGGCTTCTTTGAGCACATGAAGCACGAGGGAGACGCGCGGCGTTTTCCCCAGGCGTTCACCGTGTACGAGGGAGGGCTGCTGGGGCCGCTTTTCGATGGGCGCATTCTGGCGCCAAATTCGCTGGCTAATCTAGTGTATGTGAGTGAACGCGCTCCCGATGGCTCCACTTTCCGCACACGCGATGAAGCGCCGCTTCTGAGCACCAAAGACCGCTGGTTCCGGCCCGTCGACGCGAAGGTCGGCCCGGATGGCGCGTTGTATCTGGCGGATTGGTATGACACTCGGCTGAGTCATGTGCGGCCCGTGGATGATTGGCACAAAACCAGTGGGCGAATTTATCGCGTGCGGCCATCGGGCGCAGTTCCAAAAGTGGCGTCGTTTGATTTGCACAAGGCGCCTGCGAATGAGTTGCTGGGATTGCTTTCGCATGGCAATCGTTGGTTCAGAAAACAGGCTGCGCTTGAAATCGGATGGCGTCATTTACGGGAACTCGCGCCGCAGCTCGCCGCGCAGGCACGGGCGAACCACAATGTGCACGCGCTTGATGCTTTGTTTGCGCTCGACATGCTTGGCGGCGTCGATGCGCGGATGGCGGCGGATTTGCTTGTGCATGCAGATCCGTATGTGCGGCGGTGGGCTGTGAAGATTATCGGAGAGAAAGGCGCGGGATGGGAGGAGTGCGTCACGCCGCTTGCAGCTCTTGCGACGAGTGAGGAGCATCCCGAGGTGCGCGCACAGTTGCTCGCGAGCGCGAAAAGGCTGCCGGCACGAATGGCATTTGTGATGTTGGAAACTGTGGCGCGTCCGCTCCCCGAGGGTGAGACTCATCTTCCTTTGCTGGCGTGGTGGGCGTTGGAGGCTTGCTACACGCATGAGCGTGAGGAAACGATTGCTCACCTCACCAAAGGCCCGCTGTTGATTCAGAGCGGTGTGTTTGAATCCATCATTGCAAGCCGCGTCGGCCAGCGTCTTGCGGCGGGTGGCGATCAGGCGGGGCTTGCCGCATGCGAACGACTGTTCGCGAGCTGGAAGAATCCTGCGGTGCTCAGGAATTTTGCGGAGGGTATCTGGTTGAGTTTTGAGTCCGGTGAAATGCCTGTAATTTCGCAATCGCTTTCGGCTTCGCTTAAAGCGCACGGGGCAGAGCGTGGTAACGCTGCGATCACTGCGGCTTTGCGTTCGGGTGAAAAGGCGGCGATGGATTTGGCGCTCAAGCGGCTTGCTGATGTGAAGGCTCCCGCAGGCGAGCGCATCAATCTCGCGAAGGCGCTCGGGGAAGCCGGTAGACCGGAGGCCGTGGGCGCGTTTGTTGCGTTGATCTCCGGCGGCGCCACTCCGCCGCCGCTCAAGCGCGCCGTTCTTCAAGCCGCGGCGAGGTTTGGGGATATGGCGATTCCTACGGCGATTCTTGGCGGATACGAGTCGAAGATTTCGGGCGACTTGCAGGTGCGGGAGACGGCGTTGCGCGCGCTGTGCGGGCGGCTTGAGTGGGCGTTGAAACTAGTGGATGCGCTGGACCGTTGGCAGGTGCCGGCCAAGCACATTACTCCGGAGATGATCGGCATTCTCAGGCAGCACGGGGATGCGACCATCAATGCGGCGTTGGAGTTGCGCTGGAAAGGTGTTATCGCTTCGACTTCGATGGAGGAGAAAGCGGTTGAGTCAAAGCGTATTCGCGAGGCGCTGCGGGGCGGTGCGGGAGACGCCTCGAAGGGGCACGCAATTTTCCAGACCCGTTGCGCGGCCTGCCACAAGCTCTTTGGTGAGGGTAACACGATCGGGCCCGAGCTCACGGGATACGAAAGGGGCAACGCGGATTTCTGGCTCGATAATCTTTTGTATCCTAGTCTCGAGATCCGCGAGGGATTCGGCAGTTACACCGCACGCTTGAAGAACGGGCAGATTATGAC
>JBILLC010000075.1:0-7496 GCA_044376275.1 Chthoniobacteraceae bacterium
CTTATCGATGACTCCGCTCATGTGATCCCGCCTTGAAAGCCCGGCGCATTGCTCGGCAATCTGAGTTTCGATTGCTGCCAGTTGTTTTGCGCTGTCGGTCAGCAGCACCATTCCGCTGCCTTTGCCGTGTTCCGCCTGCGCCAGAAGGTCGGCTGCCGCCCACGCTGGGTTCGCGCTCGAGTCCGCAATCACCAAGACCTCGCTCGGACCGGGAAGTAAATCAATCGCGACCTCTCCGAAAAGCTGTCGTTTAGCCTCCACCACGAATGCGTTTCCCGGGCCAGCAATTTTCTGGACTGGCCGGACGCTTGCGGTGCCGACAGCCATCGCCGCGATGGCTTGGGCGCCTCCCACTTTGTAAATTTCGGTGGCGCCGGCTCTCCTGAGCGCATAAAGCAACGCGTCGTTGATCTTTCCCTTTGAATCCGCCGGCGTGCATACCACAATTTCTTTGACGCCAGCCGCCTTCGCGATGGTAACGGTCATCACAGCAGTCGAGACGAGCGGCGCCGTGCCCCCCGGAACATAGATCCCAACCCTTTGGAAAGCATCGAATCTTTCGCCGACCAAAGCACCCTGCGCGTTTCTCATTTGCCAGTCTCTGCGGAGAGACTTTTTTGCGAAAGCATGCACGTTGGCGCGAGCTGCCTCGATGGCCCGGGCCGTACTGGGTGCCACTCGGGCGGTGCGCGTTTCTTTGAGCGTCTTCGCTGTGAGTTTTGGTCCGCCAAATTTTGACGTGTAATCGAATAACGCCTTGTCGCCGACCTCCCTGAGGTCCTCTATAATCCTGCGAACCGTCTGCTCCACCTCTTTGGCTGGACGGGCCTTTCGAAATAGCTTCTCGAGCCCCTGTGCAAAGCCCGGCGCGTTGTAGCGTAGAATTTCCATAATTGTTGTCGGGCGTGTCACGCAGCCATGAGAGCGCTTTCGCGTAGAATCTACCGCTGTCCCCGAGTTTTTCTGGCGCCGGTTTGACCCGTCTTTTTCGCGCCTGACTTCGGCGATGCCTTGTGTGGATTGGGTTTCGAAGCAGCATTCGAGCGAGTCTTGCCGGTGACCGATCGGCCCGAACGCCCATTCTTAGGCTTGGAGAGGTCGGTGCGGTGACCAATCTTTTCAACAGTGCCGTGTCTCATGTACTGCGCCTTGAGCTGGTCCAGCATTGCATCCCGGCGCATGTAAAGTTTCTTGAGTCGGCGTGGCTTCACGCGGTCGAGCGCGTAAGCAGTCAACAGCGGGAGGGTGATGGTTGAGTCGGCATAGCAGACTACGCAGTCGGGAAGCGTCGTCGGATCGATTTTGCCCCAACTTACCGCTTCCGCCGGAGTGGCCCCGGAGAGACCGCCAGTGTCCGGGCGCGCATCTGTGCATTGCAGAAAGTAATCATGCCCACGCTCTTCAATTCCCATGACCTCTTGGATTTGAGGTTCGGTTTGAAGCATGAAGTTCTTCGGCGATCCGCCGCCAAGGATAAACACGCTCGAGGTTTTTCCACTCGACTTGGCGTCGTACACAATCGCGGCAGTCTGGTTGACGTCGCGGTTGATATCAAACTGCAGTTTTGAGTCCCGCAGCGACATTGCGGCGACATTCATCCCGATTGAGCTATCGCCCGGCGAACTCGTGAACACAGGCACCCCGTACTGGTACGCGGCACTGAGCACGCTGGTCTCTTTGATGCCAAGTTTGCGCTCTCTCTCGTATACGTAACGGCCCAGCAGGTAGTGAAACTCGTCGGTCGCCATGGTTTTTTGGAATTCCGGGCCTTGAATCGCCTGACGCACAAAGGCGTCGGTGTCCAAAAGCACGTCGTAGTCAAAAAGCACATCGTAAATGCGAATGACTCCTTCCGCCCTGAGTGTGACGTCGTCTAGGAAAGGGGATCCTGCAAAAAGGGACATGCCCAAGCCGTAATGGAGGTCATGATACAGGTTGGCACCCGTGGAGATGATCCAGTCGACAAACCCGGCCTTGAGGAGAGGTATGATTGCAGCGCGGCCCAAGCCTGCTGGGGTCAACGCACCGGTCAGCGAAAGGCCAACGGTCCCGTCCTTGGCCAGCATTTTGTTTGTGAGAAGACGGCAAGCCTCCGCCAGGCGGCCGCCGTTGTACGCCTTGAAGGCTCCATCGATGAGATCGGAGGCTTTTTGTCCCCGGGTGATGGGGGTTGGGAGCAGACGCGGAAATTTTTTGTTGAGCGAACTCATGGAGTGAAATGGGTGTGCTGAAAACCGGTCTAGACTAATGCAGCCTCCCGATGGGTCAACCTCTGCCCCGCCTGAGTTCCTCCAAGGGTTCTTTTCCGAGGCCTACGAAGAACAGTGGGCTCGTAAGAAGGGTATGAACACGCACGTATCTGAATATTGCTTGGCGCAAGCGGGCTTAAGCGGCCCCTGCGACGGTCCCTTCGATGGTGCTGTTAAACTTGCTGCCGAGAACGCACCGCTCGGGCAGAACGGCGTGACGCCCGCATCCGGTAATGCGATTTCTAACGTCCTATCAGATGCACCCCAACACGTGGCGGCTCAGCTGGACGTGGATCGATCTTCGCTTTCGCAGGTCAAACTCTCCGTAGTTCACTCTAAGGAGGCGGATGCCGAGCAGACCTCTAGATTCACCGACGCGCGCGCTGGTTGCGGAGTTTTGGTTCGACACCATCACGCGCCAGAGACCCACTCAGATGGCGAATCGCGAAATGGCGGTTTCACGCCCATTTCGTGCATAGATACTCCGGAGCACGCGAACCGACTGCGCGGGACCGGGGTGGATACCAGCGAGGGTTTTGATTCGGGCCGAAAGGGGGCCGATGAGGCGGGGGAGTTGTACGGGGGAGAGGATTCGGACGAGCAGTTGGTGTTGCGGGTCCAGTTCGGCGACGAGGAGGCGCTCGCATCGCTGAGGAGGCGCTACGGCGGACTACTTCAAAGTCAGGCGATCCGGGTGTTGCGAAGCCGCGAGGAGGCTGACGATGCCGTGTCTGAGGTTTTCATCGAAGTTTGGCAGCGGGCGTCGTGTTATCATAGCGAGCGGGCGCGACCAGTGGCCTGGCTGGTGACCTTGGTGCGCCGGCGCGCGATTGACCGGCTGCGCATTCAACAGCGGCAGCGTAAGATTGAGATCGGGTTGTCTGAAAAGCAGATATACCTGATGCCGGACGGGGTCAGTCCAGTTGAGGAGGAGATGAATCTCGCCGAGATTCGCTCGACGCTCGAATCCGCGTTGAACAAGCTGCCCGCTGAGCAGGGGCGCGCGGTTTGGATGGCTTATTGCAAGGGGTTTAGTCAGAAAGAAATATCGAAAATAACTAAAGCA
This sequence comes from Chthoniobacteraceae bacterium, assembly GCA_044376275.1. Classification (GTDB taxonomy): domain Bacteria; phylum Verrucomicrobiota; class Verrucomicrobiia; order Chthoniobacterales; family Chthoniobacteraceae; genus Chth-196. The sequence continues at coordinate 3,316 of JBILLC010000075.1, forward strand.
CCTGTCGGCACTGTTAAAACCCGCTTGGAGATTGGACTACGCAAAATGCGTCAGAGGCTCGCGCAGGATGAATCGATCCTCAACGCCTTGCGGGGCGGTCGTTTGGGCAAGGCGCCGCCACCCGGGCGAAAAGCGGGCGCCACCCGGGCAACGTTGAAAGGCGCATCCGATGGGGTGCAAGTTTGATCTGAGACCTCAAAAAAACGAACGGTAAAGATCGAGAGGGTCATGAGTCGGATGAAGCTCCCAGCGTGAATCGTTCTTTGTGTGGCCTCGTTTTTAATCTTTAATCTGGTTGGCGCAAAGGGCGGGTCGTCGGGTTTCGCCGGCGGTTGGGTAAGCCATATTCAAGCGGCGCGAGTCAGGGAAGACAGGTTGATATTCTCGTCAAGCTAGAGTCGAGAGAAGCGTGTGCCATATGTTCCGAGCAGTGGGATGGAACTGTCGGGCTAGGCTGTGGTAACTCCTGAGAGAAGACAGCAGTTACGCCGTTCTCGAGCGGGTTGAGTGCTGTTCGCTTTTTTTGCACAAAGAATTTAGCGCGAGTGCTCTATGGTAAAAATGAAGGATTGAGGTCTGTTCTGGCCGCGGGATTTGAGCTTGCCGCAAAGCATTCCGGTATCAGTCTGTGGGGATTATGCATAGCACATCCCCCGTTGTGTGGTGGCGGCAGCTGACCGGCTATCACTGGTTTGTAATCATCGTCGCCTCAGCGGCTTGGTTTTTTGACTGTCTGGATCAGAGGCTTTTTTCGCTGGCCCGTATTCCAGCTCTCACCAGCCTCATGGGGCAGGGGACAAGCACCACGGAAATCCAGAGCTTCGGAAAAATTGTGACAGCTTGCTTTCTGATCGGGTGGGGAATCGGTGGACTTATCTTTGGGGCGTTGGGGGACAAGTACGGAAGGGCGAAAATGCTGACGCTTACCATCCTGATCTACTCAGGTTTCACTGGTTTTAGTTATTTCAGTAAAACGGCTGTGGATTTCACCATCTGCCGTTTTCTGACTGGTCTTGGAGTTGGCGGGGTGTTCGGCCTTGCCGTGGCATTGATTGCCGAGACTGTACCAGACGGGGCGCGCGCTCAGGCGCTCGGGTTGCTTCAGGTGTTGTCTACGGTGGGTAATGTCACCGCTGGTTTTGCAAAGATGGGTATTGATTCACTTGAAAAATCCGGTGCGATTGCCGCGGGAACCGGGTGGCGTTGGATGTTCCTGATCGGGGCAGTGCCCGCGCTTTTGGTGATTCTTACGAAGGGCCATTTGCGCGAACCGGCGCCGTGGCTCCGCCTGAAAGAACAGGGGTTGCTGCCGAAAGGCAACATTTTCGGGCCATACGTCGGTTTGTTTGCCGAGAAACGGTGGCGCAAAAACCTGCTGATTGGTGCACTTATCAGCGGCACTGGCGTGGTCGGATTGTGGGCGATTGGCGAATACGCGGTGGACTTGCAGAAGGTTGTTTTCAAGACGCACTTTGAAAAGCTGGTAGCCGAAAACGCTCTCGCTGCAGATCAGGTCAAACCTTCAGTGGATTGGGCAATCACGATTTCTTATTTGCTCAACATGACGGGTGCGGCCCTTGGTATGACGTTGTTTACGAGGATCGCGGCCATTGGACGCAAGCTGGCTTTCGGTCTGGGTTTTTCCAGCGCGTTGATCATCACTTTCCTTGTTTACTGGAAGATGAGTTCGCCCTCTGACGCTTACTGGATGATGCCGTTGATGGGGATGGCGCAATTGAGTGTGTTTGCAGGCTTCGCGATCTATCTGCCTGAGCTTTTTCCAAGCAAGCTGCGCAGCACTGGCACTTCGTTTTGTTACAATTTAGGTCGCTTTGCAGCTGCTGCAGGCAGTTTCTTTTCTGCAAAGCTGACGGTGGATGTATACGGCGGATACCAGCAGGTGGACCCGTCTCTGCCTTTGCGCTACGCGGCCATGACGATGTGCGTGATCTATCTCTTGGCATTGATTACCCTGCCGTTTGCGCCAGAAACCAAGGGCAGACCGCTGCCTGATGACATCTAGAACCGCAGCCAGTTTTTGCGGCGGTGTGGCGATCGAGTAAATTATCGTTATGGTTGATGATGATCTTTCCTTGCTTCTCGAGTTTCTGAGATTCCCAAGTGTCTCTACCGACCCTTCACGAGCCACTGCCGTGGCGCAATGCGCCGATTGGCTTGCGGGTCAAATTCGCGATGCTGGGTTAAGTGCGGAAGTCATCCCAACCCAGGGTCATCCGGTGGTTCTGGCGAGAAATGCGCATTTGCCTGGAAAGCCGACCGTCCTGATTTATGGCCACTACGATGTGCAACCGGAGGATCCGGTTGGCCAGTGGCATTCGTCACCGTTCGAGCCGGTTGTTCGGGATGGAGTCATATACGCAAGAGGCGCCACGGACAACAAGGGCCAGATATTTGCTCATATTCGCGGCATCGCGGCGACGATTCGCGAGCGGGGAGAGTTGCCAGTGAACGTGATTGTTCTTGTAGAGGGCGAGGAGGAAATCGGGAGCTGTCATTTGGAGTCTTTTCTCTCAACCCACCGCGACTCCTTAAAATGCGATGTGATCGCTGTGTCAGACACTGGAATGATTGCTCCTGGCATTCCGACGTTGACGTATGGGCTCCGGGGCATCGCCGCGCTGGAGTTCCGAGTGCGAGGTCCCGGGGTTGACTTGCATTCCGGTATTTACGGAGGAGCGGTGCGCAATCCGGCGGTGGTCGTTGCCCAGTTGATTGGTAGTCTGCATCGGCCTGACGGAAGCGTGGCTGTCGAGGGCTTCTATGACGGAGTACAGCCTTTAGAGGAATGGGAGCGTACCGCCTGGGCGCAGTTGCCTCTGGGTGATGCCGAATTGAAAGCTGTCACTGGAGTCCCGGAGCTTGCTGGCGAGCAGGGATACTCTGGCTTGGAGAGAATCTGGGGTCGCCCGACTGCCGAGGTGAACGGTCTTGGGGGAGGATTTCAGGGAGAGGGAAGTAAAACGGTCATCCCAAAGGAAGCTTTTGCAAAGCTGACCTTCCGTTTGGTTCCCAACCAGGATCCAAACCGTGTTCTAAAGCTCGTCGAGGCGCATCTCCGTATGAACTGTCCGGAGGGTGTGGTGTTGGACATTATGCCGGGGCACACTGGGGAATCGTATGTCACTGACCCGCACTCGAAGTACGGGGAGGCTGCGCAGGAGGCCCTCAGGGAGTCTTTTCCTGCAAAACCTGTCGCGCTCATCCGTGAGGGCGGAAGCATTCCGATCATCAATACTTTCAAACGGGTGTTGGGCGTGGAAACCATTTTGATCGGTCTGGCTCTGCCCGATTGCCGTGCACATGCGCCGAACGAAAACTTTCCCGTCGCAAACTTTCATGCAGGAATTGCGCTAAACCGCGCGTTGTTGCGGAGGTTGGCTGTCACAGGTGAGTCAAGGTAGAAGCTTTCGTAATGAGATCTATGTTCGCGAGTCGGAAAAAGATTCATAGCGCTGTGCACCCGTGTCTCCGGTTCAGATCGCTGTTGATTCCGATAGTCGCGTTCGGGTTGTCGGGATGCGGCAATCGGGATCAGGGACTGAGCACTGAGGAACTGCGGAAAAAAGTATCCGTAATCGAGCAAAACTTTCCAATGACGGCCCTTTCGTTTCAGTTAAAGGCCCGTTTTGACAAAGATCTCTCCGGGTCAGTTCGAATCGAGACACTGCGAATTGGATCAGTCAACGGACGCGGCTTCCCAAACTCGCAGCGACCAGCGTTCTTGTTGGAGGGGCTCACAGTTGATACGGACGGCGATGACCTGCGCATTTTATCTCAGATTGCCCCGAATCTGAAGTCGCATGGATCGATGTCTGATCTAATCATCAAGGGTCTTCGGGTTCGCAAGTTTGACGGCACATTATTACTTGAGTGCGCAGAGGCTCGTTCCACCGGCGCTGCATCTTGGGAGATGCGGGGCGTCAGAGTCGGCGGTGGAATGCTCATACCTCTCGGTGAGCTCAACTGGAGCGGCGCAGCGACGGATGCAGCGGTTCTGCGCCCGTTGCAAGAGCGCAGGCTCAAGAACATTTTCCAATGAAAAACTGGCGCAAGCTTAGACAACCGCGTTCGATGCACTGCAGGGTCGGCTTGCTGCCTGAGTTGCAGCATCGTAGATGACTTGGATTGGAACACCGTGACTGGCTGCGGCGAGTTTGCAG
>JBILLC010000076.1:0-7419 GCA_044376275.1 Chthoniobacteraceae bacterium
TGCTAGCATGCCAACCAAGCGCTCCCTCGCTCTCCAAGCCGCCGCCGCACTCAAATCAGGCGCGTCGCAGTTGTCGGAAACAAATATTCTCGTCGGGTTTGATGGCTTTGTAGACACCATCCTTCATGTGGTGAAGACGCGTCATTCCGCCACCAAATACGTGCGCATGGATCGCATGAGCGCCTTCGGCGAGGCCATCACGGATGCCGCCGGACTGAGCGCAAACATGGAAATGGTTTCGCAAATGCAAAAGCTCGGGGGTAATGGCCCCATCATGGCCAACGCCCTCGGGGCCTACGGAACCGCTGTGACCTACATTGGCAATCTGGGCAGCCCGTCCATCCACCCCGTTTTCCGCGAGTTCGCAGCCTCCGCCGAGGTCCATTCCATCGCAGAACCCGGATACACGGACGCCATCGAGTTCGATGATGGAAAGCTGATGTTTGGCAAACACGAAAGCTTGCGCGAAGTAAACTGGGCAAACCTCACCAAACACCTGCCGGAAAAGGCGCTGCTTAAAATATTTTCACGCAGCCGCTTCATCGCGCTGGTCAACTGGACCATGCTCACCCAGATGAAGGGGATTTTTCAAAAAATCACCTCCCTTGTCGCACCTCAACTCAAAGGCCCGAAACGGGTGGTCTTCTTTGACCTTGCAGATCCCGCCAAGCGCTCCCAGGAAGACATCGCCGAGGCACTAGACCAGATCGCCAAATTCCAGAAGTTTTTCCGCGTTGTACTCGGCTTGAACTTCCGGGAAAGCGTGCAGGTGGGGGAGGTACTCGGGATCCGAAAACCGGAGGAAACCCATTCCGCGGTCACTGCTCAAGCCGTCAAAATCCGCGAAGCTCTGGATATTGAGACGGTGGTCATTCACCCGACCCACTTCGCGGCAGCCGCGGACGCAAACGGCTCGGCATGCGTGGAAGGCCCCTTCACCGCAAAGCCTAAGATCACCACGGGCGCGGGAGACCACTTCAACGCGGGCTTCAGCGTTGGATGCATTCTGGGGCTGAGCCTGGAGGAAAGTCTTCAGATCGGTGTGGCCACCTCGGGGTTCTATGTGCGAAACGCAAAGAGTCCTAGAGTGAACGATTTGATAAAGTTTCTGAAAACGATCTGATTTTTGAGGCTTTTTCGCCCCACGCCCCGTAGAGAGGGGGGAAGGGGCCGGGGCATCCATCAGATGCGCGGTGGGCCTCGCAAGGCGGATGCGCAAGATGGGCTCCCGGGGTCAGCGCGCAGGGCCCACGCGCGGGGGGAACAGACAGCGGCACACGAAAGATTGAATTTTATAAAGTTTAAAAACAGCAGGCGGAGCGCACGGTTTTATTTTGCAGCAACAATCAAAAACGATGTCTAAACAGAAAGAGAGTTTGATCGAGGTGCCGAGCCTCGAAACGCAGGTGTTTAACCTTTCCAACGGCCTTGAATTATTGGTGCACGAGGATCATTCCGCACCGGTGGCAAGCGTGCAGGCTTGGGTGCGGACCGGCGCGATCCACGAAGGGCGTTTCCTCGGCGCGGGCATCTCCCATTTTGTGGAACACATGCTCTTTAAGGGCACAGAAAAACGTTCCTCCAACCAGATTGCGCAGCAGGTTCAAAACGTCGGCGGTTACATCAATGCGTACACCTCCTTTGACCGGACGGTTTACTGGATGGACCTGCCTTCGAAGGGCGTCCCTGTGGCGCTCGAACTGCTTGCAGACGCCCTTTTTTGCTCCGTCATTCCCGAGGAGGAATACGTCAAGGAACAGGAGGTGATACGCCGCGAGTTCGCAATGGGGTTCGATGATCCCGACCGGGTTTTGCAGTACAGGGCGCTCGCCACGGCGTTTCGGATTCATCCCTACCGGCATCCGGTGATCGGCCACCTCGAAATTTTCAACGCGCTCAGACGTGACGATCTTTTCGCGTACTACCAAGAACGCTACGTGCCCAACAACATGTTCTTTGTGGTCTCAGGCGATGTTTGCGCAGACCAAGTGCGCCAGATGCTGGCCGGCTGGGTTGAAAAATTCCCTCGTCGCGCCCTCGCACCCGTCCACATCCCCCAAGAACCCCTGCAGCTTGGGAGGCGCGAGATCCATGAATCATTCGCCACCGAACTGAGCCGCTGCAGCATGATGTGGCACGTTCCAGAATTGACCCATCCGGATGTGCCTGCCCTTGATTTACTGGCATCCATTTTCGGACAGGGCCGCAGCTCGCGACTCTACCGGCGTTTACGGGAAACCGATGGCATTGTGCACTCCATCAGCGCGTGGAACTACACACCCGCAGAGCGCGGAGTTTTCGGAGTGGACGCACTCTACGATCCGCACACGCGCGAGAAAGTTGAGCAAACAGTGTGGGAGGAACTGCAGAAACTCACGGAAAACGGCGTCCGACCCGAGGAGCTTAAAAAAGTTCAGCGCATGGCCCTCAGTTCGCAGATCTCCGGACTGATGACCGCCGGGGGAAAGGCGTCTGAAATCGGCTCCAACTGGATGGTTTCAGGCAACCCCAACCTTTCGCTCCATTACATGGCACTGCTGCAAAAAGTGCAGCCTCTGGATGTAGGACGAGTCGCTTCCGAGTACCTGCGGACGGATCGCACCAGCGTTGTCACTTTAAACCCAAAAGAAACATCACCCGCCCAACCCGCAGCAAAAACACCGACTCAAAGGGGGGAAATTCGCAGGCGCGCGCTTTCCAACGGGCTACGAACCCTCGTGTGCAGAGACGACCGGCTGCCCATGGTCACGGTGGTGGCCGCTTTCAAGGGCGGGCTGGCCGCCGAAACGCCCGCGAACAATGGAATCAGCAAACTCCTGAGCCGAGTCCTCATCAAGGGCACCGAAAAAATGTCCGCTGAGCAGATCGCAGAGGAAATCGAATCCATGGGCGGATCCCTCGGAGCCGATGCGGGAAACAACACCATTTCTTTGAGCATGAAACTTCTCCGTGCGGACTTGCCACGGGGGATCGAAATCATGGGGGACATTCTGCGTTCAGCGAGTTTTCCCGAGGCCGTTGTAAAGCGCGAAAAGCAAGTGCAGCTCGCGGCAATCAAGGAAGAGCAGGAGGAGCCCGTGGCGGTGGCGCGCCGCCTGATGCGCGCCACCCTGATGGCAGGGCATCCGTATGGAATGCAGGGTTTGGGGACGACCCAAAGTCTCGGAGCGATCCAGCGCAAGGACCTTGCGGATTGGAGGGACCGCCTGTTGGTGGCCGCCAACGCGGTGGTCTCAGTCTTCGGCGATGTGGACGTTGAACTTGTCCACTCGCTGTTGGAGCAGCACCTCGGCGCCTTGCCGAAGGGCACAGAGGCCCTGCAGAATTTGCCTCCGTTCGGCGAACTGACCGACCATTGTGAGGTGGAGGAGCACATGGATAAACAGCAGGCGGTACTCATGATTGCCTACAGAGGAGCGGATTTATACAGCCCAGACCGAGCCGCGCTGGATCTCTTGGACGAAGCGTGCAGTGATCTTGGATCCCGGATGTTCATCCGTATCCGAGAGCAACTCGGCCTCGCATACTTTGTGGGCTCCTCGCAATTCGTGGGCTTGAATGGCGGGGCATTCACGTTCTACCTCGGCACGGATCCGATCAAACGGACGGCGGTGCTCGCCGAGCTGCGCGATGAGATCCGAGAGCTTGCGACGAAGGGGCTGGGCGAAGAGGAACTCGCCCGCGCGAAGGAGAAGTTTCTGGGATCCATGGATATCCGGAATCAAAGCCTTGACGCGTTCGCAGGGGAATGCACCGTCAACGAGCTGCTTGGCCTCGGCGCCGAACATTACCGGGTGGTGCGCGAAAGAATCAGCCAGACGACCTTGGAAGGATGCTTGGAGGTCGCAACCCGTTACTTTGCGGAGCCATCCGCCGTCACGGTGACAGTTTCCCCTTCATAAGCCGCGCTTATTTTAAAAAATCAAAGATGAGATCGCGGATCAGGATCAATCACCCGCACCAGCCAGATCCACTCACACGGTTCAATCAGACTGGTAATCGGACTGTATGTACCGTTGTAAATGATTCAACGTTTTGATTGAGAGCGTGCGGTTTCCTTCAAAAACCGCACCACCCACCCCAGCAGCCAAACACCCGCATCCCAAAACTCGAGATCCTCTGAAAATGGCAGACCTTTTAGCAGACGCGGCTGGGTTCAAGATTGGATCGGGAGATACTTCGCTACAGGTCGGGGGAAAGGCTCCCCTGTTCATCCTTGGCCCGTGCGTGATGGAATCGGTCGACTTCACATGGCAAATGGCGCATGACATCAAGTCTATCTGTGATCGGCTGGGGATTGGATTCGTTTTCAAGGCCTCATACGACAAGGCCAACCGCACCTCGGTGAGCAGCTTTCGGGGAATCGGTGTTTCCGCAGGCAGCAAACTCCTCGGCGAGATCGGAGCAAAGCTGGGGGTGCCCGTCACCACAGACATTCACTCCGAGCAGGAAGCTCAAACCGCGGCGGAATACGTCGATATTTTGCAAATCCCAGCCTTTCTTTGCAGGCAAACTGACCTCATTGAAGCAGCAGCAAAAACCGGCAGGGTTGTGAATGTTAAAAAGGGTCAGTTTCTGGCCCCGCACGATGTGAAAAACATCGCCCGCAAACTGGAGTCGTTTGGAGCAGAAAAGTTTTTCTTCACGGAACGAGGCTCCAGCTTCGGCTACAACAATCTAGTGGTCGATATGCGCTCATTGTACTGGATTCGCGAAATGGGATTCCGAGTGATTTTTGACGCGACACATTCGGTGCAAAGACCGGGAGGCGGCGGCGATCGAACATCGGGCGATGGCATGCTGGCTCCAGTTCTGGCTCGCGCTGCCGTGGCCGCGGGTTGTGATGGTGTGTTCATTGAGACGCATCAAAATCCAGGCCAAGCGCTGAGTGATGGCCCGAATCAGATCCCTCTGGGTGAGCTGCAAGGGGTGCTGACCCAGCTCATTCAAATCCACTCGTTGGTCCATGCGTGATCCGATCGCCATCCGGTACGTGTTTTTCGTGTTGGCCTCGGCGACAATTGCCCTGCAACCGTTTGGCGCGTTCTGTAATCAACCGGCAACCGCAGCGCCTCAAAAGGATTCAAAACAAAACGCGGAACAGAAAACTCCCGTCAGCCGCCTTCCGAAAATGTCGTTTGACGGCCAGCCCGCGGAAGCCCTTCAAACGCCTGGCTCGGTGAAAGAAACGGATCTCGCAAAACAAAAGCCAGTCGCGAAACAAACCAGCCAGGACGCCAACGAAAACCAACCGAAGCAACCCGCGCCGCTCTCAATCCCCTTCGTTGAAGGATACGACAGTCTGGATTTAAAAATTCCCGACTTTGACTCCACGACTGGCGCGCTGAAATCTTTCTTCTCCATCGGAGCACTGCGCCGTTTGGACGACAAACATTTGGAAATTCGTCAAAGCTTCCTCGGGTTGTACAAGCCCGATGGCTCGGTCGATCTCTCCGTTGACATGACAAAAGCATCTTTGGACAGGTTCACGCGTAGATTGAATTCAAGCGTGCCAGTGATCATCTGGAGCGATGAGTTTCAGATCACGGGCGCAACCATGGAATTGGACACCGTTTCAAAGGAGGCGAAACTGGGAGGCCCCGTGCGGGTACTCATCTATCAATCCGAGGACAACATTCGCGATAATTTGGAAAGCAACAGTAGCGCGCAAGAACCTCACTCACCGAGCGCGTCCCGGGCCGAGCCGAAAGAAGGCTCTTCACCAGAGGTATCCGGCGGGAAAAAGGACAGAATCAAATAGGTAGATCATTTTGAGCCATGAAGACAACGACTCTCCGATCCAGCTTTTCCGGCGCCCACACGAGTAACTACTGCTTGTGCGAAAAACTTTGCTGCCTGCTGACTCTGCTCGCCGCGCTTGCAGTCCCCCTCGGGGCAACTGAATCACCCAACAACCTGCTTGAGAGACCCCCGCTTCCCGGAGTTGAAAAAAGCGGCTTGGGGAATCGGGACACCGCGGCAAGACCGTCTTTGGAGAAGGCTCAAAAAACGGCCAGACTCCCCAACCCGGGCGGCTCATCCCAGAAGACGGAGGGAGCAACCGAGATCACCGCGCAGAAGCATCTGATATTTGATCCGAAGGAATCCAAAGCCGTTTTCACCGGGGAAGTGGTCGTCGTAGATCCCAGGTTCAATCTAAGCTGCGAGATTTTGACGGCGTTCATCAAAAAAACCGAGCTCAAGGGTTCGCCACGAAGCGGGCCCAAGGAAGAACTGGCAGGAGCCAGAGCTGAGTCGCCTGCCCCGTCGCCATCGCTCACACCGAAAAGCTCGGGGGGCCTGGAAAGAGCGATCGCCGAGGGGGATGTGGTCATCGTGCAGGAGCGCGTCAACGACCAGGGAGAGATTGAAAGAAGCGTCGGACGGGCTCAAAAGGCTGTCTATGAGTCTTCTACGGACACAATTTCCCTCCACGGCTGGCCTCGTGTCGACCAGGAGCACAAGCGCAACTCGATCGTTGCCACGGCGGCCGACACCGTGATGACGATGAGTAAAAAAGGGGATGTGGACATTCAGGGCCCGATGAAAGCCGTCTTTTGGAACTCCTCTTCCGCAAGCCGTTAACCTATCATTGAAACCAGTGAACGATGCCGAATCTCCCATCTTAAGCACCGAGGGGTTGGTGAAGATTTACGGCACGCGCGCTGTGGTGAATGGGGTGGATATCCAACTGGGTCGCGGGGAGGTGGTTGGACTGCTTGGCCCAAACGGGGCGGGCAAGACGACGAGCTTCTATATGATGGTGGGCTTGGTGCGCCCAAATGGAGGGCGGGTAATCTTTCATGGAGAAGATGTTACCAATCTCCCCGTGCACCTTCGCGCACGCATGGGGATGAGCTACCTGCCCCAGGAGGAATCTATTTTCCGCAAGCTGACGGTGGAGGAAAATTTGTTAGCTATCTTGGAGACACAGCCGTTATCAAAAAAATTACGTAAAGAACGTTGCGAAGAACTGCTAAATCAGTTTGGAATATCCCACGTGGCCAAGCAGCTCGCATTGACATTGTCAGGTGGGGAAAAGCGCCGGCTCACCATCGCTCGCTCGCTGGTGACCAAACCAAGTCTGTTGATGCTGGATGAACCATTCAGCGGAGTCGACCCGATCGCGGTGGCGGATGTTCAACAGATCGTGACCAAGCTCAAGAACATGGGCTTGGGCATCCTGATCACCGACCACAACGTGCGTGAAACCCTCTCAATTGTGGACAGGGCATACTTGATTTTTGAGGGACGCGTAGAAACGCAGGGCACCAAAGAATTTCTGGTCAACGATCCGGTAGCCCGCCGGGTGTATCTCGGGGAGGGCTTCCGGATGTAGTTGAGATTAAACAAAAAACAAAACCGGACACGCGTCTGTGCCAGAAAGGCGCGTGCCCACCGAAATGAACAGTGACTATG
>JBILLC010000077.1:0-7417 GCA_044376275.1 Chthoniobacteraceae bacterium
GTTCAAGATGTTTTCAGAGGGAAATGCAACACTTCCCGCTCGAGGCATGGGCGAGATTCCCCGCGACCTCGCATCAAAACTTCCGCCTGCGGCCATCCGCTTAAATGCGCGGGTTGCCTCAATCGGAAGTCGCTCGGTCACTCTTGATTCAGGTGAGCGCATAGATGCCGATGCTGTTGTTGTCGCAACAGACGCAGCCTCAGCGGCCGATTTAATCCCACAACTACAACCTGCAAATGTGGAGTGGAATTCCGTGACTTGCGTGTATTTCGCCGCGCCGCGTTCTCCATTAAATGAGGCCATCATCGCCCTAAACGGAAGTGGCTCTGGTTTGGTAAATAACGTATGCGTACCTTCCGATGTCTCGGCGGAATACGCTCCTGAGGGGCTGTCGCTGATCTCGATTTCCGTTCTGGGAACGCAGGAACCGGCACAATTGGAGCGCAAAGTTTTGGAGGAACTCGAAGCATGGTTTGGTGGTTGCGTGTGGGAATGGAGGCACCTGAGGACTGATCGCATCATCAGAGCCCTTCCAGCAATGCCGCCCGGTGGCCATCAACTGGCGGGAATTCTCGAGCGCAATGGCGTTATCGTGTGCGGCGACCACTGTTGGAGCTCCTCAATTGAAGGTGCGATCATTTCTGGAAAAACCGCCGCTGAAGCCATTTTTAATCGGCATTAAACTCGTTTCTTAAAATATGCCGTCGACCTTTAAAGCCAGCACCACTCTGTGCGCGAGCGCCGAAACGATGTTCAAGTTTCACAGCGACCCCGCAAATCTCACCGAGGTGATGCCTCCGACACTTAAACTGGTAAGCATGAAAACTGACGGGCCTGCAAAGGAAGGACGCATCATTGAATTACATTGCCGTGATTGGTGGGTGATTCCGATGCACTGGACCTGCCGCTGGAAGACCGTGCAACCACCCCGTGTGTTGGTCGATGAAATTGTAAGCGGCCCGTTTGAACAGTTCATTCACGAGCACCGCTTCGAAATGCAGGGGCCGAAACGCTGCGTGATGCACGACACAGTCACCTACCAGTGGGGGCGCTCATGGTGGGGAAAACTCGTTTCAGAAACCGGCGTGAGGTTGTACCTGACTTTACTCTTTAAATACCGCCATCAGCGCACCCGGCTCTGGGCACTGAGAAATCAGCACGCAACATAGGGATATTTTTCTCGGAATCGAATGCGCCGTACGGCGAGTGCACAATCACGCGTGCTTTAGCCCGATTTTTCTCAATAGAAACGCACCTTATTGGGCGCGCTGTCCGGGTTGACGCGTCTCGGAGCCCGCCATCCGATTCTGCAAAGCATCCCCCATTCGCTCGCGAGCCTCGTTTGCGCATCGGTTTAACTTTTCCAAAAGCGACGGATTGTTCGCTTGCACGGATGAAAACAAGTTGCGCGTTTCTGAAATATCCTTGGACAAGTCGTACAATTCCGGCTCGAGAATTTTAACTACCTCGTATTTTCCGGGCTTGCCACCTTGGGCTTTTGGTTGAGTACCCATCGAACGGCTCTGATGGGGAAACATTAATTTCCAAGGCCACGAAACCACTGCCTGCAACTGGTTCTGCATGTAGTAAAAATAATACGCTTCATGTGGATTTTTTGCGCCAGACCGCCCCTCAATCAGCGGCCAAACATTCCTTCCGTCGATAGAATTTGGCGCCTTCGCCCCGGTTAGCGCGGCAATGGTGGGAAGTACATCGATGGTCATCAAAAACTCGTCAGAAACCCGGTTAGTGCTGAGTTTTCCAGGCCATGAAAAAATGCAGGGCACCCGCACACCACCCTCGTAGACCGTCCCCTTGCCTTCCCGCAAAACACCCGCCGAACCCGCATGTTCCCCGTATGACAGCCAGGGCCCGTTGTCAGATGAAAACACCACAAGGGTGTCGTTCTCCAAACGGCATCTCCGGAGTTCACTCAAAATTTCACCAACAGCCCAGTCCACCTCCTCAATCACATCACCATACAATCCGGCACCAGACTTTCCACGGCGCTCGCTACTCACAAAGAGGGGCACGTGGGGCTGATTCGGAGCCACGTACAAAAAAAACGGCTGCGCTTGATTCTCGCGGATAAACTTCACGGCTTCCCGCGCATAACGAGTGGTGAGAGTTTCCTGGGCAGCCGCGTCTAATTCCCCCTCAATCACCTTTCCATTCTCCACCAAAGGCAAAGGCGGATAGGTGCCCGGCCGCGCCTCAGGATGGTAGGGCCACATATCACCAGAGTATGGAATGCCCAGTGAGACATCAAACCCGTGTGCAGGCGGCAGAAACTCAGGAGCGTCACCAAGATGCCATTTTCCAAAGTGCGCGGTCCGGTAACCATGATCCTTCAACATCCGCGCGATGGTCACCTCGCTTGGATTCAAGCCAATCTTCGCGCGCGGACCGAGAGCACCATGGATGCCTATTCGATTTGGATAACAACCCGTGAGCAAAGCGGCTCGCGATGCCGAGCAAACCGGCTGGGCTACATGAAAATTAGTGAGTCGAACACCGGATCGGGCAAGCGCGTCAATGTTCGGCGTTTTGTAACCGCTTGCGCCTTGGCAACTCAAGTCGGCGTACCCCTGGTCATCGGTGAAAATGATTACCACGTTTGGCCGACGAGCTTCATCACCCTGCACCCTGAATGCGAAACCGATGCTTAAAAGCAGCAATAAATTGAAAAAGTTAAAATGCGTTTTCATCGACGATCATTTCTGTGGATTGCAAAAATCTGACAAACTCGGATCAGTTTTGTAGTGGAGTAGTATTTTCACGCGAGATCGTACTGGAAGCCGTGGAACAACACCGAGGACGTTCCTCTTCGAACGCATCACCCGATGACGAGACCTTTCCGACTTTTTCGCAACCCTCGGTGAATTGAGCCGCCTCAAATTCGATTCACACCGCCGACTGCGGAGATGCTATTCTGAAACGAAACCGACCGTGCCACAATTGATCGGCCTTTGGCGAGCGGACTGATCTGAAGCGCGCCCCCCCTTTCGCGTGACAGAATCACCGTGAACTCTGGATCTTTCATCAGCGACTCACGCATGGCTTCGCACCGCTGCAGAGTCCCCACGCAGAGCACCACCGGTTCATGCTGTCCGCCCCATGAGCCGCGAGACTGGTAGTAGAGCACGTGACTGTTCATCCCTGGCGTTATTTCAGTCCCGACGCAAATGCGCTACTCAAACCGGTACCGTTAAGTTCGGATGACGGATTGAGAGAGCGGAGCAACCATCAAGGCTCAAGGTTTTGAAGCCAACATTGGGGTGACGGCGATTTCGCCAAAAGGCTTGCCCCCGTCGGCGATTCCGTAAGCCTGCACCTTCCCAGTCCAATCACCTGCAACCACGGTGTCTCCAACAAGCACAGCCCGCAGAGCGATTTCACCCATTGGCGCGGTGGTGAGAAGCGCTTTTCCCTCTTGGTTCCAGACCTTGGCCGTTCGATCCCGCCCGCAGCTCACGATGCGGCCGTCCGGAGTAAAGTCGACAAATTCTGCGCCCCCTGCGTGGGCCGCCCACTTTTTGAGCTCTTTGCCATCGCTGATGTCCCACAGCACCACGTTTCCATCGAGGCTCGCAGAGGCAAGCAACCCGGGAAGAAACGCAAGCGCGGTCACCGCAGACTTGTGTCCGGCGAGAGTGATTGCCTCCTCGCCCGATGCGGCCTCCCAGACTGTGATCCCTCCAGCCCTGTCGGCGCTCGCCACGTAACCACCGTCCGCAGAATACGCAACCGCAGTCACCCAATCGGTGTGCTTCTTTATGGATTTTTTCAAAGAACCATCCTTCGTGTTGTAGAGCTTCAAGAGTCGGTTTGGGCCACCAAGCGCCACCGTCGACTGATCCGGACTCAAGTCCGCGCTCAACACTTGATCAACTTCAGTACCCACTGTGGCAATGCGCTCGCCATTTAACACATTCCAGATCGCAACACGTCCCGATTTGGCGCCAATCCCGCCACCTGCCATCAACAACTGTCCATTTCTGGAGAACCGCAAAATCGTCGGCATACCCTCTGGGAAAGGCAGGACTCCGAGCAACTCCAGAGTGTCGGAGTGGTAGAGCTGCACCTGCTTCTGGCCCCCCACCGCCGTCAAAGGGGACCAAGGGCTCGCCGCCAACGCCACCAGTGCGTTTGCGCGCGGAGTCGGCAAAACCGGCTCGTTCACCTTAAAATTTGCGGGCATCGGCGCGGGACCCTCGGGACGTTTGAGGGTGACTGTTGCAAGGCCCACAGCATTCGGCAGTGCCGCCGCCTTACTCGTCATCGATTCCAGCGCACGGGTCGCAATCCAACGCTCCACGAGCGCGATCTGCTCCGCACTCAAGCGGTCACCCTTGGGAGGCATCACAGGTTCCTCGGTTCCATTGATGCACTTCAAGAGCATGCTACTGGCGGCATCCCCCACCTTCACCACCTTGCCGCCGTCGGAACCCTGCATCGTCGCACCGTAAGTGGTCAGATCCAGTCCAGCCTTCTTCTTGTCAGGATTGTGACAGTTATTACATGCGTTTTGAAACACAGGGAGGACGTGATCCTCGAAGGTCACTTTCTCTGGCAGTGCCCCGAAAGAGGGCCCCGTCGCCAAGCTCAAGCCAAGGAATCCCAGTAGTGTGCGTTTCATGAGATTTAATGGTTAAAAATAAACTCCTTCGAATTTAAAAGCGCCCACTGAACATCCTCCAGAGTCGCCTTGGTTTGCTCCGGGTCACTAAAGAGCGCCTCAAGCGACGCTGACTCTTCTGCTGTAGGTGGACGACCCAGGCAACGCAGGTACAACTCAATCATGATCTCACTCGGCTTTTTGCCCGCTGCAAGAAGTTTGGTCACCAATGCTCCCGCCTTGATGTTACCATCCACAGAGTCGCCAGTGAGAAGATGCAGCGCTTGGGAGAGCGTCGGCCCGCATTCGTCGCGCGCACACACATTCTCACGGGTTGAACGCCCGAAAGTCGTCAGAAAATAATTCGTGCGCTTTGCATCCGCGACTTCCACCGAACGCATCCCCGTGGGCAAACCCTGCTGCTTGCCCGCGGTGCCTGTGGCATCGGCGATCGCGTCCAATAGAACCTCGGCTCGCATTCTGCGAATGGTCGCCTTGGCAAAATTTTTATCATCCAACTGGTTTGTCTCATTTGCGTGCGTCGAACGCTGGTAGGTCGCCGACATGCAGATCTCTTTCGCTAATTTTCGAATGTCGAAATTGTAATCCACCAAACGCTTCGAAATGTACTCCAAGAGCGGGAGGTTCGAGGGCGGGTTTGAGATGCGGATATCATCCACCGGATTAATCACACCGACCCCGATCAGATGCGCCCATACAAGATTGCTGATGTTCTGTGCAAACCAAGGGTTCTTCGGATCTGCAACCCATTCCGCTAACACTTCACGGCGGTCACGCCCCTTCACGTCTGGCTCAATGCCACCCAGGAAACGCGGAGGCACAGGTTTTCCGCCCACTGGATGCAGCGCTTCGCCGCTCGCCTGATTGTAAATAATCTTCTCGCGCGGATCTTCGCCCCTCTTGCGCCCCACCTGCATGAAGAAAGCCATGAAGCCGCGGTAGTCGGCCATCGTCCACCGGTCGAATGGGTGATTGTGACACTGTGCACATTGGATTCGAATCCCAAAAAGCGCCTGCACAGCATCCTCGGTGACTCGAATCGGATCATTCTGCATTGAGTAGAAATTTGCAGGAGGGTTGTCGAAGTTCGAACCGCTTGCTGTGAGGAGTTGGGCTGCGAGTTGATTCAACGGAACACCCGCAAGAATTTGATCGCGCAACCAGTCATGGTACATCTGGACGTTTTTGTTGTAAGTGGTGTTCAGAATGGTGCGGATTTGCAAAAGATCCGCCCATTTGAGAGTCCAGAGGTCCACGAATTCAGGGCGCTTGAGCAACTCGTCAATGAGGGCCTCGCGCTTTACAGGGTTCTGATCGGCAGGAAAAGATTGAACCCGCTCCAATGGAGGCAGCGATCCGGTGAGGTCGATGTAAATCCTGCGGAGGAAGGTTAGATCATCGCAGCCTTCGCTGGGTATCTCACGCAGATCTCTCAACTTGGCGTTCACCAGTCGATCGATCTCCGTGCGTTCTTCAATCTTTGGCCATTCAAATTTGAGGTTCTTGGGAAGGACCACGACCTGACTGCCAACGGTGTACGCACCGTAACGCGCCATGACAAAGGCCTCGCCACGCTGCCCCGCAAGCAGAATTCCCTCCGCATCAAGCTTTGCTGTTCCTTCGTTGTTGCTCAAAAACAATGCCGTTGTTGTGACGTCTCTCGTGGTTCCATCTGAATATTTGGCCAGGACGTTCATCCGGAATTTTTGACCAGGCCCTTCGAGAACGAGGGAACGCGGACTAAGCTCCACCCCAGTCAGCGTTGGGGTTTCAGGGGGATCATTCGGTGCACCCGCCTTAAGCCACGCAAGCATCGTATTGTAAAGCGGACTGCCCTTTTCAAACTTCTTTCCCCCAGTGTGAGCCGCTTCACCATCGGACTTTGTGAGCAACAGCGAATCCTCCGGAACTGCCAGATTAATACGACGTCCTGGAATTTCCCGCGTGATACGAAAATGGTCGCCATCTGGATCAAAACCCCAAAGCGAAAGGCGGAATCCGTCCTGCCCTCGGGCCGCACCATGGCACCGGTTGCATTCGGCCTTCATCAACACTGGCATCACATCCAATCGAAAGGAAACAGCAGGAACGTGATCAATCTTTTCAACTGTCAGTGGCAAGGTCGCGGAGAGATTTTTCCACTGCACCTTCACGCTGGTGGCCCCCTCGGCCTTTGGGCGGAACACTCCCTTTTCCACGGATGCCACCGCTGGGTTGTCTAAAACAATGTTCGCCTCGGATGTGACGTCGATGTGGATGCCGTCCTCACGAACGACTCGAACGACAAACGACTGCTGATCCGACTTGCTCCGGAGATGAACCTCCGACGGAAATACATCGAGGCCGGTCGAAGCCTCAAGGTGTCCAGCTTTCCCTGCTACAAAAATGACGAAGACCAGCTTGGCTAAGTTGAGTGCGCGCGAGTTCATTTTTCTGAGGGTTTTGGAGAAGCGGGAGAAACAGGTGCGGCAGGCGAGTTTGCCGAGACGGCTGGTGAGTTGACTGCCACAGTGGCGGGTGCTCCAGCGGCAGGCGTCGCGGGCTTAGCCACAGGTGCAGCTGGCGCGGGAGCAGGCGCTGCCGGTGTTGGCGTAGCTGCAGCGGCGGGTGCTCCAGCGGCAGGCGTCGCGGGCTTCGCCACAGGCGCTGCCAGCGCGGGGGCAGGTGCGGCCGGTGTCGGCGTAGCGGCGGCAGCAGGTGCTCCAGCGGCAGGCGTCGCGGGCTTAGCCACAGGTGCAGCTGGTGCGGGGGCAGGCGCTGCCGGTGTCGGCGTAGCTG
>JBILLC010000078.1:0-7383 GCA_044376275.1 Chthoniobacteraceae bacterium
CCGGCGCGCGCCTCGGCCTCGGTTTGCTTGAAGGCCGGATGGTCGGTGCTGGGTCGGTTGCCAATGTTGGGGGCGAGGTAGTTCCCAATCGTGTACGGAATCACAAAATAACCGTCTGCGAGACCTTGCATCAGCGCGCTGGCTCCAAGGCGATTGGCTCCGTGGTCGGAGAAGTTCGCTTCGCCCAGCACAAACATTCCCGGAATGTTAGACATCAGGTTGTAGTCCACCCAAAGCCCTCCCATCGTGTAATGCACGGCTGGAAAAATCCGCATCGGACGCTTGTACGCATCTTCCCCGGTGATTTGATGGTACATGTCGAAAAGATTCCCGTAACGCTCGCGAATTTTGTTCTCGCCGACCCGCTTGATTGAGTCTGCGAAATCCAGGTAAACCCCAAGTCCGCCAGGCCCGACTCCGCGCCCTTCGTCGCAGGCCTCCTTCGCCGAGCGCGATGAAATATCGCGAGGTGCAAGATTGCCAAAGCTCGGATATTTGCGTTCGAGATAATAGTCCCTCTCGTCCTCTGGAATTTGATCCGGACTTCGCGAATCCCCTTTTTTCTGAGGAACCCAGACGCGGCCGTCATTACGCAAAGATTCGCTCATTAACGTGAGCTTCGACTGATGATCCCCAGAAACCGGAATGCAAGTCGGGTGAATCTGGGTGTAACACGGATTCGCAAAAAACGCTCCTCGCCGGTGTGCGCGGTAAGTCGCCGTGACGTTGGATCCCTTCGCATTTGTGGAAAGGTAAAACACGTTTCCGTATCCGCCGGTTGCCAGGATCACGCAGTCAGCAGACCAGCTTTTGATTTCGCCAGTCACAAGATTTCGCGAAACAATCCCTTTCGCGTGACCATCCACCAAGACGAGGTCCAGCATTTCGGTCCGGTAGTGCATCTTCACCGTCCCCGCCGCAATCTGCCTGTTGAGGGCCGCGTAAGCCCCAAGTAAGAGCTGCTGACCAGTCTGGCCGCGTGCATAAAAAGTTCGCGATACCTGCGCTCCCCCGAACGAGCGATTGTCGAGCAAGCCGCCGTATTCTCGAGCGAAGGGGACGCCAAGAGCCACGCAGTGGTCGATGATATTTACACTGACCTCGGCGAGCCTGTGGACGTTCGCCTCGCGAGAGCGGAAGTCACCACCTTTGATGGTGTCGTAGAAAAGACGGTGAACAGAGTCGCCATCGTTCTGGTAGTTCTTTGCCGCATTGATGCCACCCTGCGCTGCAATCGAATGAGCTCGGCGTGGCGAATCCTGAAAGCAGAAGCACTGTACGTTGTATCCAAGTTCGCCAAGGGTCGCAGCTGCGGACGCGCCCGCCAGGCCGCTGCCAACCACGATCACCTCGTACTTGCGCCTGTTCGCGGGCGCAATCAACTTGGATTCGAATTTGTGTTTTTCCCACTTTTTTTCGAGGGGACCGGATGGAATCTTGGAGTCGAGAATGACGCTCATAGGTGCGGGGCTCTGGGTTCCGGTGTTTTTGTTACTTTAGAATGCCGAGTAGCACGCCCGCGGGGATGGAGGCGTAGCCTATAAAAACTGCAGCAGAAACGAGTGCCGCAAGTCCGGCGATGCTGCCGCGGTTGTTGCGGGTCTCGATGCCGAGTGTTTGAAATACCGAACTGACGCCGTGCTTGAGGTGGAGGCTCAGTAGCGCAAGACTCAGGAGGTAGAACCCGGAAACGAGCGGGCTTTGGAACCCGAGAATCACCATCTGATAGACGTCGCCCTCCGCGAGTGTTTTGAAGCGCGGATCTGTCATTCTGAAAGTGTAATGCAGCAGGTGAAAGATCACAAAACTGAGCACCGTCAACCCACTGAGAGCCATCAGTCGTGTGGAGAGCTTCGCGGGAACCTTGTTACCGACGGCGTACTTCTCCGGCCGGGCCGCCCTGTTCGCGATAACAAGTGACACAGTGGCAAAAATGTGCGTGAGAAAGGCCGCGATAAGGCCGATGCGCGCAACCCAGAGCAGGTTTTGGTTTGCGTGTAGAAATTCCGCGTAGGAATTAAGTTTCTGGGGGCCTGCGAACATCTGGAGGTTTCCCGCGAGGTGGGCCGCCACGAAGCCAAGAAGAGCAAGGCCCGTGACAGCGACGATCCACTTTTTACCAATCGAAGAGCGCCAGAATTTGAGGAGAAGGTTCACAAGAATTAGTGTTTGTTTGCGGTTTTTGAGATTCAACCGGTGGTGGACGCAACAGCCGCGTTCACTTCTTCACTCATTTATGAGTGGAAATAGGCAATTGCCAACTTTTGAAACAAAATTTCAAAATATAAGCAATATTTATAGTTTTACGCGACGTTCTTTTCTCAACTTTGCATCCTGCTCCGATTGCCCTATCAATTCCGCTTGGTTGCCTTGATTCTTTTCCCATGATCGCTCCGCCCAACGCCATTGAAGCTTCAGATAATGAGTCGGTTTTGAACTCGCGCCGCGTGTATGTGGGCGGGAATCTGTTCCCCGGCATCCGGGTCCCAATGCGCGAGATCTCGTTGGCGGACACTAAATTGCCTGATGGTACAGTTGAGAAAAATGCGCCGGTTCGGGTTTACGACACGAGCGGCCCTTGGGGTGATCCAGAGTTCAACGGGAGCGTGGAGAGTGGCCTGCCGGGGTTGAGGGGGGAATGGGTGAGGGCGCGCGGGGACGTGGTGGAATACGAGGGCCGCCAGGTGACTGCCCGTGACAACGGTTACATTTCTGATTTGCATGCTCAATCGAGTGCGAAAAAGTCCACGGGCGTTGCGGCGCTTGGGGCTCCTGCATCCGCCGGACGCCGGCCGTTGAAAGCTGGGAGCGGGCACCCCGTAACCCAGTTGTGGTACGCGCGGCAGGGGATTATCACCGCTGAGATGGAGTATATAGCGATCCGCGAGAACCAAGGGCTCGAGCAAATCAGGGAGCAGATCTCCGAAGGAGCTGAGAGAAACTCGCTTTTCCATCAGCATGATGGAACCACCGGAAGGGCGGATGCGCCGGAGGTTTTCCGCAGATTTCCCCAAAACTTGCCGAAGCGCATCACGCCGGAGTTTGTGCGAGAAGAAGTTGCCCGCGGACGTGCGATCATCCCAGCGAACATCAATCATCCGGAGCTGGAGCCGATGATTATTGGGAGGAATTTTCTAGTGAAGATAAATGCGAACATCGGAAATTCCGCTGTCGCCTCCAGCATCGAGGAGGAGGTTGAGAAGATGCGTTGGTCGACCAAGTGGGGTGCAGACACGGTGATGGATTTATCGACGGGCAAAAACATCCACTCAACGAGGGAATGGATTTTGCGCAACTCCGCAGTGCCGATTGGCACAGTGCCGATTTATCAGGCGTTGGAGAAAGTCGGCGGACGTGCTGAGGACCTGAATTGGGAGATCTTCCGGGACACTTTAATTGAGCAGGCAGAGCAGGGGGTGGATTATTTTACAATTCACGCAGGAGTGCTCCTGCGTTTCATCCCGCTCACTGCTCGGCGCGCAACCGGGATTGTCTCGCGTGGTGGTTCCATCATGGCCAAGTGGTGCTTGGCGCATCACAAGGAGAATTTCCTGTTCACACATTGGGACGATATTTGCGACATCATGGCGGCGTACGATGTGAGCTTTTCGATCGGGGACGGTCTGCGGCCTGGATCCAACGCTGATGCCAACGATGCCGCGCAGTTTGGAGAGCTCGAGGTGCAGGGTGGCTTGACAAAACGCGCGTGGGACAAGGGCGTGCAGGTGATGAACGAGGGGCCGGGCCACGTCCCGATGCATCTAATCCACGAGAATATGATGAAGCAGTTGGAGTGGTGTCATGAGGCGCCATTCTACACGCTTGGACCTCTCACCACGGATATCGCCCCAGGGTATGATCACATCACCTCGGCGATCGGAGCGGCGATGATCGGTTGGTATGGCACCGCAATGCTTTGTTACGTCACCCCGAAGGAGCATCTCGGGCTGCCTGATAAAAAAGACGTCAAAGACGGCGTAATTGCGTATAAAATCGCAGCCCATGCCGCTGATTTGGCGAAGGGACATCCGGGTGCGCAGTACCGTGACAATGCGATTTCAAAAGCGCGTTTTGAGTTCCGCTGGCAGGATCAATTTAATCTTTCATTGGATCCTGTGACGGCTCGTGAATTTCATGATGAGACGCTGCCAAGCGAAGGTGCGAAGGCTGCGCATTTCTGCTCAATGTGCGGCCCTCACTTTTGTTCCATGAAAATCACGGAAGATGTGCGTCGCTACGCTGCGGATTTAGGCGTTGCGAACGAGAAAGCTCTCGAATTGGGGATGGAAGACAAATCGCGGGAATTTCGCGAGAAGGGTTCCGAGGTTTATCACACAGCTAAAACATCCTGATCTTTTCGGTTGCAAAGAATACGGGCGGAACTTTTCCCAGAACAGCCCTGCCCCCTTTGATTCCCTCAGATTTGAATGATGATAAATTCACTCGGTGTGTGCCGAGTCTGGCTCCGACGTTTTTGTTTCCGCGACGCCATCTCCCAAGCTCTCAAGCGTTTCATGCGTCTCGCTGGATTCATCGCTGTGAACAACGCTTCCATCCTGGGTGTTGTGAAGTGATTCATCCACTTCGGTCAGCTCGGTAATCGGATCACTGATCGTCACAGCGAGCGGATCAAGTGAGGGACTTGGAATCTTGCTTTCGGCATGCGCGCTCTGCGTTTCACCAAAAGTCTCAGTGGCCCCAATGTTCTCCTGCTGAGCACCAGCCGACTCCGCTGAAACGCCCTCCGATGCCTCGCTGCCTGCCGTTGTGTTGCGGTCCTCCACGAGGCCATCGTCATCGGATGCTGCGTTTTCAGTGGACGCCTGTGCCGCGGGCGAAAGGGGCAGGTCGAGCTTGCCATCCGCGAATTCAATGACATGTCCGGTGTGAACCAAGTAGTGAAGATCGGCCGCAAGCTGAGTTTTGCGGGCTGTCGTTTCCGGAGATTCGGGAGACTCGGGATCGGTCACACCAAGAATTTTTATCGCAATCTCGCGCTTTGAAATGCGCGGCGACTCTCCGATGATCGTCAGGAGAGTTGCTGGTCCATCCGCAAATTCGTTCGACGAACTGACTGGTTTGGGTCTGACAGAGGAGAGGTAGAGAACCCGTTTGCGGTGTTTGAAGACCTGCAAGTTTTGTTCGTTAAAATATGGACGCAGACCGTGGACCAGTGACGCAGGATATGCCAGTTCGCGATCAAACGCCTCCCGCACCGCGACGGACAAAAATCTCTCAGGTAGATCACGGGCGGATTTCCCTGAGCACTCGAGGGACACCCCAGACTTAATTAGCGACTCCAAGTGGTTTTTGTTGAAATGAGCTTCGACCTCTTGGAGGCTCTTGAACTCAAGCCGATCGGCCTCATTGGCCTCATTGATCGTGTGGAAGACGGTCTGTTTGCTCGCTTGCTCCTTCCAGTCGGCGACAGCTTGTTCGGAGCTCACCACCTCGATTTCCTCTTTTTGGAATTGTACAAAGCTCATCCGCCGACTGAAGCGCTCCTCGTACAGTTTCCGAATCGCGACCTGATACGCATGGTGATTGGTGGGGCCGAGTAGCATTCCATTGGAGCGGCATCTCGCGACACTCGTGTAGTTACCCTTAGGAGGCTCAACTTCACGCACCTCCTCGCGATAAAATTTGTCTTTGCACAAACGGAACGCGTTGCGGGAAATCAGATCGCGTTCAAAACTAATCGGGCCATCCTCGAGTTGAAACAGTGGTTTGGCTGGGTCACTGCTGGTCACCCGAATGAAATGTCTCTCGGGTTTTTCTAAAAATAAGCGCGCGGTTCCGAACAGGGGATAAGCACGAGAGCTCTGCCGGATTTGTTTTGCAATGCTCGCCGCAGCGCCCTCTTCGGGTAGGAAATCGACCTTGAACTGAGGCGGAGTAAAGTGCGGGCGCGGCGAACGAGAGCCCTGCGAAGGACCTCTTCCCTGGTCGCGGTTCCCCGAGTCGCGGCGTCTGTCGTCCCTCGCGTAACGGTCTGCACCTCGGCCCTTGTTATCGGGGCCACCAGGACGGCGATTGCTTCCGCGGTCCGGGCGTTCGGAGCGCCGTTCGTTTCCAGTATTTGCTCTATCTGGGCCTCCGCGCGATGGACCGCGGGAGGATCGATCCCGGTCGAATCGGCCCTCGGATTCGCCGTGAAAATTAGCGTATTTATTGGTGGAGGGCGTTTCCTTCAACCAATCCGGGAGAAATTTTAAATCGAGGGGCGAGAGCGGGTCGCTCATGTGTTTGGGCGGTAGATTCAGCGTGCTCAGTATTTTGTCTAAGTTGACACGCTTTTGTGGTTCAGGATCGGGAAGGTTCGACGAGTAAAAAAATCGAGAGGGTTCTGAGGTGTCGGATAGTTCGGCCGTGGGAAAGCCCTGAGGATGTAGAATCACAAACATTCCGGCGAAACTCAAGCGGAAGGTCTCCCGACGGTGCCAGCTTTCAAAGCGGCTGACTCAAGGGTAAGATGAACAATCTCCGCTGGAGCGCCCACACGAATCGGGAACCAATTCCCGACGCCGTTGGAGACGCACAGAGATCTGCCCTGTTGCTGGTAAATTCCAGACCAGTACCGGTAAAGGCTTGGGCCGCCGCCGATGCGCTGGCTGAGCATCAGCTGTCCCCCGTGAGTATGTCCGCTCAGGGTGAGGGGGAAATCATGAGCGTGATCAAAGGCATGAGGGTGATGTGCCAGCAAAATCCGGAAAGCGTTCGGGTTGCTTTTAGCCTGAATCCTCGTCACCAGCGATTGGTGGATGGCATCCCGGTGCTTGACTCCTGAATTTCGTGCCATTCGTGAATCGCCCCAGGGCAACCCGAGAATTTGGACACTGTGGCCATTTACTGAAACAGTCGCAGTTTCATTCGTCAAAAGGCCAAGTGATGCGCCATTCATCTGATCTCTGAACAAATCTGCGCTCTGCATCAAATCATGGTTGCCCTCGCACGCAAAAACGCCGTGACGTGCTCTAATGCCCTTTAGGAGTTCAATCCCTATTGGAAGATCGCCGAGAGAGAAATTAATCAAGTCGCCAGTGAACAGGACCAAGTCGGAGTCCAACTGGTTTGTGGTTTCAACGATACGCTCTAAGATAGCTCCTTTTGTGAATCGACCAACGTGCGTGTCGCTGACATGGGCGATTGTCAGACCATCCAAGGCAGGTGGAAGCTGCGGAACCACCAGCGAAAACCTCCGAATCCGAAACTGCTCCAGCTGCCACTGAGAAACGGGGGTGCTCGCTATCGTCAGCAATGCGGGGCTTGATTGCGCTGCGAGACAAAGAAAATCCCGTCGCGAAAATCCAGTGAAGTGCTGCTGAGGTTCGGGTAGTTCACTTGAATCCTTTGGAGCTTTCTGTTCACGACGGGGAAGAAAAA
>JBILLC010000079.1:0-7382 GCA_044376275.1 Chthoniobacteraceae bacterium
TTGGAACTCAATATTCGGCTGCCCTTGAGGGATCAGCGGGTGCGCCTGCTGCCTGCCCCGTCCGAGCCTGCAAGCCACCAAAAGCCAGACGGTAACGAAAGCGCGGAGAGCTGGTTGGACAAATCCGAAGATCTTCCCCATCATCCCCCGTCTTGATCTGCAGTACCGTGCCAGCGCCGGACTGCGGATTTCCAAACCCCATCCTCTTTGATACCCCCACCATGAGCTCAAAAACCATCGAGTCACACTTGATCGAAAAGCGCGTATTCAAACCCGCAAAGCAGTTTTCCAAGAAGGCTCGGATTCGGAGCATGTCGGAATACAAGAAACTATGGGAGGAATCGATCAAACGGCCGGACAAGTTCTGGGCGCGTGAAGCCTCGGAACTAATCTGGCAGGGGCCTTGGAAAAAGGTGCTCGAATGGAAAGCGCCTTTCGCGAAGTGGTTCATCAAGGGCAAAATCAATGTCTCAGAGAACTGCTTGGACCGGCACCTCGGGACGGCTCGGCAAAACAAGGCGGCGCTCCTGTGGGAGGGTGAGCTTGGCGAAAAACGGACACTGACCTACCAACAATTACACCGCGAGGTCTGCCGGTTTGCAAACGTGCTCAAAGAGCACTCGGTAAAGAAGGGTGACAGAGTCATCATCTACATGCCGATGGTGCCCGAGGCTGCGATCGCGATGCTGGCGTGTGCGCGGATCGGCGCAACACACTCGGTCGTTTTTGGCGGTTTCAGTGCGGAGGCCATCCGCGACCGCATTGCGGATTCGCAGGCGGTTTTGATTGTGACCGCTGACGGGGGCTACCGCAGAGGCAGTGTCGTTGGGTTGAAGAAGAACGTGGATGATGCGATCAAGGACGACGCTCAAACCATCCGCAGCGTGATCGTTTTCCAACGCACGAATCAGCCCGTAAGCATGACTGAAGGCCGCGACTATTGGTGGCACCAGGAAATATCGAAGGTCGACGCCAATTGCCCTCCCACCGCGCTGGACAGCGAGCATCCTCTCTTCATTCTTTACACGTCTGGTTCGACGGGAAAACCGAAAGGCATCCTGCATTCCACAGGTGGGTACCTTGTCGGCGCATATACAACCTCCAAGTACATCTTTGATTTGCGAGACGAGGATGTCTACTGGTGCACTGCCGACATTGGATGGGTGACTGGACACAGCTACATGATCTACGGACCGCTCGCAAACGGCGCAACATCGCTCATGTACGAAGGCGCGCCTAATTTTCCCGAGAACGATCGATTCTGGAAAATCATCGAAGACTATCGAGTAACGATTTTCTACACGGCACCGACCGCGATCCGCTCGTTCATTCGTTGGGGAGACCACTGGGTGACCAAGCATGATCTATCCAGCCTCAGACTACTCGGCTCCGTCGGAGAACCAATTAATCCGGAAGCGTGGATGTGGTATCACAATACGATCGGAGGCGGACGTTGCCCGATTGTCGATACATGGTGGCAGACGGAAACCGGCGGCATCATGATCTCGCCGCTGCCGGGTGCAATTCCGACCAAGCCCGGATCCGCAACGCTCCCGTTTTTCGGAGTAGACGCCGCGATCGTGGACGACAACGGCAAGGAAGTCGGTCCAAACGTCGGAGGCAAGCTTGTGATTCGCAAGCCTTGGCCATCCATGCTTCGGAATATCCATGGCGACACTGCGCGTTACAAAGAAGCTTACTGGAGCGAATTCAAGGGAGTATACTTGGCAGGAGACGGCGCGCGGCGCGACAAGGATGGCTACTTCTGGATTGTGGGACGTATTGACGACGTTTTGAACGTGGCGGGCCACCGTATTGGCACCAGTGAGGTCGAAAGCGCACTCGTATCTCATCCGGTGGTGGCGGAAGCCGCCGTTGTTGGGCGCCCCGACGAACTCAAGGGACAGGCAGTAGTTTGTTTTGTCACACTCAAAGAAGATGTGACCGCGACCGATCAACTTCGCGATGACCTCAAGAAACATGTGCGCCATGTGATCGGCCCAGTTGCCACCCCCGATGACATTCGTTTTGCAGATGCACTCCCGAAAACGCGGTCGGGAAAAATCATGCGCCGCTTACTCAAACAGGTTGCCAGTGGAGGCGCTGTTACCGGCGACACCACAACTCTTGAAGATCTCTCGATCCTATCCAAGCTGAGCTCAAGCGAGGATTGAGTGCATTGGGCGGTGTGGCCACCGGATTCACAGTACATGAATGAGATTCCCGATAAAGCGAGCTCTTCTTTCCATGACCCCCGGGAAGCAAGCCAATCGTTATCCCGGGCTGCAACTTTGTGGCTGACTGCGCTTGTTTTGTGTCTCGCGACGTCCTCGGCGTTTATCATCAGCGATGATGCGTCCCGCAAGACTCTTGAAACGCTCGTCGAACCCACTGCGGTAGGCGATCGCGTCACGTATCCGCAGTCTGAGGGCGCTAAAGAGAGCATTCAATTCGAGAGAAAAACTCTCGTATTGAGTTCAACTCCCGACGCGCTCCGCGATTCCAAGATGCGGCGTGTCGCGCGGACCGACGATGGCCGGTACAGTCTCTACCTTCCAGCGGAACGAGCCACGCAATTGGAAGGATCCGGCGGTCCCTCATGGTACATCAAAACAGCGCCAAATTTGTTTATCAATGCGACCGTCAGCGAGAGTGTGAAATCCAAGTAGTCCAGCTTTCGATCGATCTGGTTACCTGCACCGGACATTCTTGATCTGCGTTTGGAGTCTCGTAAGACAAGCAAACTTCCGGTCGTCACCCAGAACCGACAGTCTCATCGCCGGAACTAATCGAACGCACTCAGGCTGCGCTCGAGTGAGAATAGCGCAAATCGCGCTTCGGATCCAAATTCCATCGAGCTGCCACCTGGAGCAAATCGGGGTTGATCTCCCACATGTCTGGGAGAGGCTCGCCCGAATACTCGGGATTCCCGCCCTTGAGATTCATGCAGCCCTTGTTGTTACCAATCAGCGCAATTTCCTCGACCTCTTGTGCGCTCAGCACCGTCGCAGGAACAGCTGCAAGGTCGCGAATTTTGTCCTCAATCAATCGTGTCCCCTCGCCTATCTCTTGGATTAGCGTTGGAATCACGCATTTCACGGGCTCCTGCGACAGGTTCCACACGCAGGCAAGCTGAAGCAGACTGAGTCCGTGTCGATCAGCTATATGCCGCATTTGATCGATCTTAGCATTTCCCGCCTCCACCCACCCTGCGGGCCGGTAGCTGCGATGATCGTGTTTTGCAAACTCGTGTCCGCTCTTCACATCATCGTGAAAAAGTCCACCGTGATCCACCACACGCGTGAGCAGCTTGACTTCAAAACGCTTTGCGGCATCCAGACAAAGACTGCCGGGCCACGGTTCGAGGGGGTTTAGAATCACCATGGCGTAGTCCAGCAGGGCTCCGAACCGCTCAAAGCAAAGAAGTAAATCCAACGTGAACCCATTTGCGGGCCCGGGGGCCACTCCGATGTTGCGCGCCAGTTTCTGCTCCTTTACGCGCTGAATCCCATTCCAAACTGCATCCGAGCTGTACCCGACATAGTCGGGATTGTGCAGCATCAAACAATCGAATGAATCGACCCCGCAGCGCTCCAATTCCTTCTCCGTCGCCATCTGGATATAATCTGCGTACTCGCGAGGTCCGCGCAAAGACTCGTTCGTGAAGCGAGGAAACCCTTTCGCGCCCAAGCGCTCGCCCTTGTAGAAATCGTGGCCGATCATTCCAACCAAAGCATAGGACTCCCTTGCGATACCCCGTAGAGCGGTGGCAAGCAATTCATCGGCGGCCCCGTTGCCGTACACATCCGAAGTCATGAACGTTCTAATCCCGGTTTGATGGGAAAGCTGGATTGCGTTCACGAACCGCTCATCGCTGATGGGTTCACCAAAATGCATAAACCGACCGCCGTTCCACGTACCAAATGCTGTGCGAGTGATGTCCATAATTAATCTGAAAACTATGATCCATTAAGCCGAAAAAATGGAGCGAGTTTTTTATCATCTACCTTTCATCTGAGAGAACCAAGCCCCCTTTTACCGAAGCCCGCGCTTTGCCAAATCCCAGCCACCGTGCATGCTCCGGCGGTGCCATCCACTCTTAAACACGCCCGTATTTCCGCCATTCTCCAAGTTCTTGAGCACACCTACCCCGACGCACACTGCGAGTTGAACTTCCGCTCCCCTCTTGAGCTTCTGATGGCGACGATTTTATCCGCTCAATGCACGGACTTGAGGGTAAATCAGGTCACAAAGACTCTTTTCGAACGGTGTAAAACCGCCCGCGACTACGTGGAGATTCCTCTGCCAGAGCTTGAGGCCATCATCCGTTCCACCGGGTTTTACAGGGCGAAGGCGAAGAACCTCAAGTCCTGCGCAAGCGCACTTGTAGAGCAGCACGAAGGAAAAGTGCCGAAATCCCTCGAGGAGCTCACTCAACTCGCTGGAGTCGGCAGAAAAACCGCAAACGTCGTACTCGGGGATGCGTTTCAGACGCCTTGCGGCGTTGTTGTAGACACCCATGTCCAGAGGCTGTCCGGACGACTTCACCTTTCCAAACAGAAGACTCCCGAGAAGATTGAACTGGACTTGATGAAGATTGTTCCAAGGCAAAATTGGTCCCGCCTAAGCCACTGGT
Organism: Chthoniobacteraceae bacterium; assembly: GCA_044376275.1. Taxonomy (GTDB): domain Bacteria; phylum Verrucomicrobiota; class Verrucomicrobiia; order Chthoniobacterales; family Chthoniobacteraceae; genus Chth-196. The sequence goes on from JBILLC010000079.1 coordinate 4,637, forward strand.
TAATCTGGCACGGCAGGCGACGCTGCGATGCCCGCAAACCGGACTGCGCACAATGCGAGCTTCGCACCCTCTGCCCAAGCGCCGGAGAGAACGCAGCCCGCATCGCCCGGAAAACAACCGTCGCCAAGCCCTCCCGCCCAACACCGCCAAAACCACCGAAGCGGATTGCAAGAGGAGCGTCGAAATCCCGCGCGGTGGCGGCGACCGACCCGAAAAAATCTCGAACCGTAAAAACAGCATCCAGCGCTTCCCTCTAGAGGCCCGGAGGATCGGACAGCTTAAACATTTCGAGATACGCAGTCACATGTCGCGCGGGAGGGCCGCGGCGCAACCGGCTGTTCATCATGGCGGGCCCACTGTTGCGCTCTGCGTATATTAATGATCTCGCTATCCATTTTTATTTATGAACTGCAAGGCGCTGATGGCCTCGCGTGAAAGAGTTGCAGCATGGAACGGATGGCGGCAGGAGGCCGCCGCCTGCCAACTTCGCCGTTGACACCGTTGGGAAGGGCTGTTGGCCTATAAGCCGTTCTGCCTCGGTCCAGTTCACCTGAGCGAGGCGGGATGAATGTTATCTAAAACCCTCCCGAGCATACGTCGGTGCACCACTCCCAACATTTGGCGCGCCCACACCGCGCGGGAGGCAACCCCCAAAACTCCGAACATCACCATTATGAGTAGCGCAACAAATAATCAGGGTACCGTACCCAACGCCCACCGACTGCTTTGGGCGGGCTTCATGGCCATTCTAGCAGCAGGGGTAGGGTTCGCCCTGCGCGGCGGCATCTTCAGCAAGTGGGCTGGTGAATACGGGTTCACTGCAACCCAACTCGGAGCGATCGGCGGAGCTGGATTCACCGGCTTCTGCTTCGGCATCATCATCGGCGGGGTGATCGTCGACAAATTAGGTTATGGCAAACTGGTGGCTCTCGCTCTTGTGGGACACATCGCCTCGGCATTTGTCACGTTCGGAGCCAGCACACCTGAGAACGCTTACAACTTCCTTTACTGGGGCATGTTTATTTTCGCATATGCAAACGGCACTCTTGAGGCGGTCGCGAACCCGCTGGTTGCTACCGTGTTTCCCAAAAACCGCACGCACTACCTGAACATTCTACATGCCTCCTGGCCCCTCGGAATGGTGGTCGGAGCGCTTGCCAGCTACGTTCTAGGCTCGGTAATGCAGCTTGGATGGAAAGGTCAGCTCGCTTTCTATCTCGTGCCAACTGCCGCTTACGCAGTGATGTTCCTCGGGCAGTCTTTCCCAAAATCCGAAGCTGCTGAAAAGGGCGAAAGTTTGGGTGAGATGTTCAAGGATGTGGGTATTCTCGGCGCGTGTGTGGCGTGCTACCTTTTGTCGCTCTTCCTTGGCGATGTGCTTGGGAAACTGGGTGTCGCGAACGCAGGTAACATCGGATCCGCGATTGGCGGAGCTCTCGTGATTCTAGTCGGTGTGATCACCAAGTTTTCATTTGGCTCAGTAGTTCTCTTTGTCTTGTTCATCACCCACGGCCTAGTGGGTGCGGTGGAGCTTGGAACCGACGGTTGGATCGAAAGCATCACAGGCAATCTTTTCACGGCGGATCAGGGCAAAATGCTCTTTATTTGGACCTCGGCAATCATGTTCGGCCTGCGTTTCTGCGCGCACTTCATCGAGACCCGCCTCGGCCTCTCTCCGGTCGCATTACTGCTCGTATCTGCGTTGCTGGCTTGCCTTGGGTTGACGCTTGCGAGCTCCATGCAGACCTTCACCATCGCCTTGGGAGCTCTGGGAATCTACGCTTTGGGCAAGACGTTTTTTTGGCCCACAATGCTCGCTGTGGTTGGCGACCGATTCCCCCGTTCGGGCGCTGTGGCCATGTCCATCATGGGCGGCATTGGAATGCTTTCAGCCGGACTGATCGGAGGTCCAGGACTCGGTTATTCCAAGGACCGATTTGCAAGCGAAGCATTGAATGCAGAGAATCCAGCGGTCTATCAGGCGTCCAAATCCGCGACAGAATCCAAATTTCTGATACTCAGCCCAGTTAATGCGATCGACGGCAAGAAACTCGAAGAAGCCAAGACCGCCGCGAAAGAGGAAAAAGCGACTGACGAGCAGAAGGCGATTGTGAAAGCCAATCAGGCGGGAGATCGCGCGACGCTCAAGGCGGACTCGTTTATCCCGCTCACCATGGCAGCGATCTATCTTCTACTGGTGTTCTACTTCAAAGCCATCGGCGGATACCGTGCGGTGAGCATCGAAGAGAAGCACGCGTAGTCAACTCCACGCGGTGACGAAAGAGGACAGGGATTGCCCCTGTCCCTTTCTTTTTCGTCCCGAAAAGCGCCTGGCAACGGCGTCTTGTGAACCTGAACTCTCACTTCTTTACCCAGAAACCCAAAACTACAACAGCATATGTCCTACACCACCTGCACTCCTCCAAAGGGTGAGAAAATCACCATCGCCAACGGCCACCTCTCGGTACCAAACAACCCGATCATCCCATTCATCCGCGGCGACGGCACCGGCAGGGACATTTGGGCTTCCAGCGTTCGAGTGCTCGATGCAGCAGTCGCAAAAGCTTTTGGCGGATCTAAGAAAATTGCGTGGTTCGAAGTCTTCGCGGGCGAAGAATCCTTCAAACGTTTCAACAACTGGCTACCAGACGACACGGTGGAGGCATTCCGCGAATTTCTGGTAGGGATCAAAGGCCCGCTCACCACACCAGTGGGCGGCGGCATTCGCTCGCTCAACGTAGCCTTG
>JBILLC010000255.1:0-4288 GCA_044376275.1 Chthoniobacteraceae bacterium
CGCGGCGAAAGTCGACCTGGTCTTCTTTGATGGAGAGGAAGCGATGGTTCAATTCACCGAAAGCGACGGCCTGTACGGGAGTCGTTATTTTGCCTCCGATCTGCGGGCCTCAGGACGCGCGTCCGGATACGCGTTTGGAATCGTGCTGGATATGATTGGGGACAAAAATTTGACCATCACGCTTCCCGTTGATTCGCCTGCGGAACTGGCGCGCGGAGTGCTTGAATCCGCACGCGCCCTTGGGGTGCGGGACCGTTTCAAGCTGCTCGACCGGGCGCTGCTGGACGATCATGTGCCACTCAACGAGATCGCAAGAATCCCCACAGTGGACGTGATTGATTTTGACTACAACGCGTGGCACACCGCGGAGGACACGATGACACAACTCAGCGCACAGAGCCTTGAGACGGTCGGTTCCGTCACGCTTCATTACCTCGCCAGCGCGCTTGCAACGTCCTCCCCTGTCCAATGAAGAAACTTGTTTTGTTATTGTTCCTGCTCGCATGCGCCGGAGTAGGATTTTGGAAATTCCGCGAACAATCGGCCGCGCTTGCGCAAGTCGCCCCAGCTCCGGATGGCGCGCAACCGCCCAAGGGATCGCCGGCGTCAGGTGCGTCGTCAACCGGGGGCACGAACGCATCCGGCGGCGCGCAGCCCGGCAAGGGTGGACCGGGTGGACCGGGTGGACCGGGTGGGCGCGATGGCGCGCCGGTGCCCGTGATGGTTGGAGTGGTGGCGAAATCCGATTTGCCTCTTTTTTTGAGCGGGCTTGGGAATGTGCAGGGATTCAACACGGTGACCATCCGCTCGCGGGTGGACGGGCAGTTGGAGAAAGTGCTTTTTAGCGAGGGACAGGATGTGAAAGAGGGAGAGGTGTTGGCGCAAATTGATCCGCGTCCGTTTCAGGCGGCGTTGGATCAGGCGAAGGCGTTGCGGATGCAAAACGAAGCGCTGCTTGCGAATGCGAAGCTGGATTTGGAGCGCGATCTGGCGCTATTTGCGGGCAAGGCTGGAACCGCCCAGAAAGCGGATACCCAGCGTGCGTTGGTCAACCAACTTGAGGCCACGCTCAGAGCCAACGATGCCGCGATCGAGGCCGCAAAAGTGCAGCTCAACTACGCCACCATTCGCTCCCCGATTTCGGGACGCACCGGTATCAGGCTGCTGGACGCGGGCAACGTTGTGCGCGTGACCGATTCGGCCGGGCTTGTGGTGATTACCCAGATGCGGCCGATCACCGTGGTCTTCACACTCTCCGAGCAGCATCTGCCGCTCATCCAGCAAGAGGCCGGTAAAGGAAAGATGCCTGTCTTTGCGTTGGACCGGGGCAATAGCGCGCGGATCGCCACCGGCGAACTGACGGTGATCGACAACCAGATTGACTCCACCACAGGCACCATCCGCCTGAAGGCCACTTTTCCCAATGAAGATCTCAAACTGTGGCCAGGCCAATTCATCAACGTGCGTTTGCAGGTGTCCGTGCGCAAAGACGCGCTGACCGTGCCAGCGTCAGTCGTGCAACGCGGCCCGAATGGCACCTACGCGTACTTGGTCACCCCGGGTCAAACCGCGGAGATGCGGCCAGTCGTCGTGGATCGGATCGAGGAGGGCATGGCGCTGATTACCTCCGGGCTGCAAGCGGGCGACAAGGTGATCACCGACGGCCATTACCGCGTTCAACCGGGCGCCAAGCTCAAAATTCCCGAAGCCGGGGGCGCATCGGAGTCCGGGCGCAGGCGCGCCACCGAGGCGGGGGATCGCACCAAACCGTAACCCAGGGCCCGACCGCCCACCCCAGCCGCCGTGAACATTTCCGAAGGATTCATCCGCCGCCCGGTCGCCACCGGACTGCTGATGCTGGCGCTTATTCTCCTCGGAGGGTTGGGCTACAAAATGCTTCCGGTATCGGCACTGCCGACCGTGGATTTTCCAACCATCGAAGTGCGCGCAGATTACCCCGGAGCGAGTCCGGAGGTGATGGCGTCCTCGGTCACCACGCCGCTGGAGCGCCAGTTTGGACAGATCAGCGGGCTGGCTTCGATGACTTCCACCAGCTCCTTTGGTCACACCAGCGTGACGCTTCAGTTCGAGCTCGACCGCGACATTGATTCTGCCGCACAGGATGTTCAGGCCGCCATCAACACCGCTGCCGGGGTGTTGCCACGTTCGATGCCGAATCCCCCGGTTTTCAACAAGGTCAACCCGGCGGATCCGCCGATTCTGACCTTGGTGGTGGACTCCGAGACGCTGCCCCTCGGGCAGGTGAACGACTTTGCGGACACGGTGCTTTCGCAAAAGCTCAGCCAAGTCTACGGCGTTGGACTTGTATCAATTCAAGGCAACCAAAAACCAGCGATCCGCGTGCGGGTAAACCCGAGCGCTCTGGCCAATCTTGAACTGAGCCTTGAGGATGTGCGCACCGCGATCCTCAACTCCAACCTGAATGCGCCCAAGGGAAGTTTCGACGGCAAACGCCAGTCCTATGCAATCAGCACCAACGACCAAATCGTCACCGCCGAGGGTTTCAAGTCGCTGATCATCGCATACAAAAACGGTTCGCCAGTTCGAATCTCGGATGTGGGTGAAGTCGTGGACGGGGTTGAAAACAACCGCCAGGGCGCGTGGGTCGATGGCAAGACCGCCGTGCTCATTGATGTGCAGAGGCAGCCCGGCGCGAACATCATCGAAACGGCCAACCGGATCAAAGAATTGCTCCCGCAGATCAAGGCGACGCTTCCGCCCTCGCTGCGAATCTCGATTTTTTCGGATCGCACCGAAACCATCCGCGCCTCGGTGCACGACGTGGAGTTCACTCTCGTAGTGACCATCGGGCTGGTGGTGATGGTGATTTTTGTTTTCCTGCGAAAACTCTGGGCCACGGTGATTCCGAGCGTGGCGGTCCCGATTGCGATTGTCGGCACCTTTGCGGTCATGAAGCTCGGAGGCTACAGCCTGGACAATCTTTCGCTGATGGCGCTCACCATTTGCACTGGCTTCGTGGTGGATGACGCCATTGTGATGATTGAAAATATTGTGCGCTTCATCGAGGCGGGTGAGCCGCCGTTTGAAGCGGCGCTCAAGGGGGCGCGCCAGATTGGGTTCACAGTCATCTCGCTGTCGCTTTCACTCATCGCGGTGTTCATCCCCCTGCTTTTTATGACGGGGATTCTGGGGCGCCTGTTCCGCGAGTTTGCGATAGTACTCAGCATCGCTGTGGTTCTGTCGGCCATCGTGTCGCTGACCCTGACTCCAATGATGTGCGCAAGGCTGCTGCGACCGGAATCGGAGTCCGGACACGGGGCGTTATTTCTCATCACGGAACGCTGGTTTGAAGGATTGCGGAGCTGGTACGACTCGGGGCTTAAGTGGGTGCTTCGCCATCAGGGCTTCACGCTGTTGGTGACCTTCGCGACGCTTGCGGCGACCGTCTGGCTGTACGTCCTCATTCCAAAAGGGCTGCTACCCCTGCAGGACACGGGCTTGATCCTTGGGGTCACCGATGCCGAGCAAAGCATTTCCTTCAAGTCCATGACGGAACGGCAGGCTGCGATGGCTTCAGTGGTGAGCAGGGATCCCGATGTCAAAAGCGTCGCCTCGTTCGTGGGTACCGGCGCGGTCAACGCGACGCTCAACACGGGCAGGCTCTACATTCACTTGAAACCGCGCAGTGAACGGAGCGCGACTGTGCAGAAAATCATCCAGAGGCTGAGGCGTGCGGTTGAGGAAGTACCGGGCATTTCTCTGTTCATGCAGGCGGTTCAGGACGTGCAAATCGACAGCAGACCAAGCCGCACCCAGTACCAGCTCACCCTGCAGGATCCAGATGAAGAGGAACTTGATTTTTGGGCGGAACAACTGCGCGACGCATTGGCCAAAAGCCCCGTGCTTGCCGATGTCGCGACGGACCAACAGTCTGGTGGGCTGCAGCTCAAGGTGGAGATCGACCGGGACAAGGCCTCCCGCTTCAACGTGCGCACACAGGCGATTGACGAAACGCTTTACGATGCTTTTGGCCAGAGACAGGTCTCCTCGATTTTCACCCAACTCAACCAGTACCGCGTGATTCTTGAGGCGCTGCCGAACTTCCAGATCGGTCCGGAGGCGCTTGAAAAAATCCACGTCAAATCGACGACCGGCCAACTTGTGCCCATCAGCAACTTCGTTTCGATGCGCACCGTGGCTGCGCCGCTAGCGATCCATCATCAGGGCCAGTTCGCGGCGGCTACGCTTTCGTTCAACCTGGCGCCTGGCCGTTCTTTAAGCGAGGCGGTGGTGGCCATCGACGAGG
>JBILLC010000418.1:0-3028 GCA_044376275.1 Chthoniobacteraceae bacterium
CTCCTCCTGCTGGCGGCAATCGTGGTGATCTACATCGTGCTGGGGATTCTTTACGAAAGTTACATTCACCCGATCACCATTCTCTCCTCCCTGCCTTCGGCTGGAGTGGGGGCGCTCATGGCGCTCATGCTGGCGAAGATGGATCTTTCGCTCATCGCGCTAATCGGCATCATTCTGCTGATTGGCATCGTGAAAAAGAACGCGATCATGATGATCGACTTTGCGCTTGAGGCGGAACGCGATCAGGGATTGGAGCCGCGCGAGTCGATTTACCAAGCCTGCCTGCTGCGGTTTCGCCCGATTTTGATGACCACGATGGCGGCGCTTCTTGGGGCGCTCCCTCTCGCACTGGAGGACGGCACCGGCTCGGAATTAAGAAAGCCGCTTGGGGTCACTATTATTGGCGGACTTCTTGTGTCCCAATTCCTGACGCTCTACACGACTCCCGTCATCTATCTGGCGCTGGACCGGGTTTCGAAATGGGTCCGCAAGCTTTTCCCGAGGGAAACATGAACGTCTCCGAGCCATTCATCCGGCGGCCCGTGGCAACCACCCTGCTTTCGCTCGGGGCGCTGCTGCTTGGAATGGTGGCGTATGGTTTGCTGCCGGTGGCGCCGCTTCCGAGGGTGGAGTTTCCGGTGGTGCAGGTGTCGGCGAGCTTGCCGGGCGCTGATCCCGCGACCATGGCATCGAGCGTGGCGACTCCGCTCGAGCGGCGTTTGGGCCAAATCGCGGGACTAAGCGAGATGACGTCCACAAGCTCGATTGGAAACGTCTACATCACTCTGCAATTTGATCTGCACCGGACGCTCAGCAGCGCCTCACGCGACGTGCAGGCCGCAATCAACGCGGCCTCCAGCGACTTGCCACCGAACCTGCCCTACCCCCCGACCTACCGGCGCTACAGTCCCTCCGACAGCCCCGTGATGATCCTTTCGCTCACCTCGGATTTGCTGCCCATCAAGCGTCTTTATGAACTGGCCGACACTGTGCTCGGGCAGCGCCTCTGCCAAATCGACGGGGTGAGTCAAACCTCGATCAGCGGCTCCTCGAAATCCGCCGTGCGCATCCGCATGAACCCCGGCGCCCTCGCGATCGCCGGGCTTAGTATGGAGGACGTGCGCAATGCCATCGCGCTTTCCAGCAACAAACTCCCGAAGGGCTCCGTGGAGTCGGACGCACTCAGCTACGTTTTGGAAACCAACGACCAGCTTGTTTCAGCAGACGATTACCGTGCGATTGTGATTTCCCAGAAAAACGGAGTGGCTGTCACCCTGGGCGACCTGGGTGAGATCAGCGAGAGTATTGAAAACTGGAAGGTTGCCGGATGGTCGGGCACCACGCCCGCCATCCTGATGTCGGTCTACAAGCAGGCCGACGCGAACGTGATCCGGACCGTGGACGCGATTCACGCGGTGCTGCCCCAGTTGCGCGAGTGGCTGCCGCCAACCGTTAAACTGAGGGTGCAGAGCGACCGGACGCTGACCATCCGCGGGAGTGTTGAGGAGGTGCAGAAATCACTGGTGATCAGCACGGCGCTGGTGGTGCTGGTGATGTTGCTCTTTTTGCGCCGCCTTTGGCCTACCTTTATCGCGAGCGTGACGGTGCCGATGTCTCTGGCCGCGACCTTTGGAGTGATGCACCTGCTGGACTACAGCCTGGACAACCTTTCGCTGATGGCGCTCACCATCTCGGTGGGTTTCGTTGTGGACGATGCCATTGTGGTCATCGAAAACATCTATCGATTCATCGAGGCGGGGGACACTCCATTTGAGGCAGCGCTCAAGGGCGCGCGCCAGATTGGATTCACAGTCATCTCGATCACGATCTCGCTGGTGGCGGTGTTTATCCCACTGCTTTTTCTTGGCGGACTTGTGGGACGTTTATTTCACGAATTTGCCATGACACTCAGTATCGCGGTGTGCGTGTCTGCCGTGATTTCACTCACCCTGACGCCCAGCCTTTGCTCGCGTTTCCTGCGTTCACACGCCGCCGAGCTCCCACCCAACTTCATCCAAGGCTTTCTGGACTCTTGCCTCAACCGCGTCTTGGCTGCCTACAAAGCTTCGCTCCGCTTCGTGCTGCGTTTCGAATTCCTGGCGCTGCTTGCGACCCTTGGCTCAATTGCGTCAACCGTGTGGCTGTACAACAAAGTGCCGAAGGGATTCTTTCCGCAGCAAGATTCGGGCATGATGATGGCCGTGGTTGAATGTGCCCAGGACATATCGTTTTCAGCCATGGCTGAGGTGCAGTTAAGGGCTGCTGAAATCGTCTCGAAAGATCCGGCCGTGCAAACGGTCAGCAGCTACATGGGTTCCTCGCACTTCGGAGGAAGCGGCAACTCAGGCCGGATGTTCATTTCACTAAAGCCACTCGCCGAACGGGGGGAGCCGGCCGATGCCGTTTCAGCGAGGATCCGCAAACTGACTTCCGGAATTGAGGGGGCGCGGGTGTTTGTGGTCGGCATGCAGGACTTGCGCGTGGGAGGGCGCTCTTCAAAGTCGATGTACCAGTTTTCGCTGCAAAGCCCCGATCTGGGTGAGTTGAATGAATGGGCGCCCAAGGTCCAGAGCGTGCTGCGACAGATTCCAGAACTGCGGGATGTGACAAGTGACATGCAAACCGGCGGTCTCAAATCCAGCGTCGTCATCAACCGGGACGCGGCATCGCGCCTGGGGGTAAACTTAAGTGAGATTGATGCGACGTTGTACGACGCATTCGGCCAGCGGTTGGTGTCCACCATCTACAAGCGCTACAACCAACACAGAGTCGTGTTGGAGCTCGAATCCCCGTTTTTGGAGAATCCCTCCTCGCTGGACCAGATCTTTGTGCGATCCACGCGCGGCCCCATGGTACCACTCACCAGCATCGCCAAGGTTCAAACCACCAATTCGCAACTTTCTGTCTCCCACCAAGGACAGTTTCCGGCGATCACAATCTCCTACAACCTCGCGCCGAACGCTTCGCTTGGCGCCGCCAACGAGGCCATCACCGAGGCCATCGAATCCATGCACATGGCGGACAGTAT
>JBILLC010000202.1:0-5064 GCA_044376275.1 Chthoniobacteraceae bacterium
GTTATCTCCCGTGCACTCGGCGACGTAGCCCTGTTCATTGAGCATGAGCCCTTCGTCGGCACCGGCATGATTAGCCTCCACTTTGGCCATCACGTTGTTGAGATAGTTGAGCGACTTCACGGCCGGCAAAAGCGCGGCAGGAGCCGCCCTACGGGTTGCGCAAGTAACCATCACCATCCCCTGCTGATACTTTTCCTCAGGATAGAGTTGGATTTTGTCCGCGATGATGATGACGCACGCTTTCGGACAGCGGTCCGGACTGAGTCCCAAATTGCCTTTACCCCGAGTCACCACAAGCCGGATGTAGCCATCGCGCAATCCATTTTGGCGGATGGTCTCCAGCGTGGCCGCTTCCAGCTCAGCGAAAGTAAGGGGCATCTTGAGCGCAATCGCCTTGGCCGAGTCCCAGAGCCGCTCCAAGTGCTCGGTGAGACGGAAAACCCTTCCATTGTAAAAGCGGATGCCTTCAAAAATCCCGTCTCCGTAGAGGAGTCCGTGGTCAAAAACGGATACCTTCGCCTCGGATTCAGGGTAAAAAACGCCGTCGATATAGATCTTCATGTGGGTGGTAAAATGTCGGGGTGGGTCGGAATTCCGGCTGCAACGGACGCGCTCTTGCTGGAGGAACACCAGGCATTCGCCTAGTGGACCAGCTGGCCGTCACGAATTTCGAGGCGTCTGTCGCCCTGTTTGGCCAAATTCGCGTCGTGCGTCACAACCACTAAAGTTCGTTGCTTTTCACGCGTGAGCGCAAGCAACAATTCGATAATCGTTGCGCCGGTTTTGGAATCTAAATTACCCGTCGGCTCATCCGCAAAAAGAAGCGAGGGATCGTTCATGAGCGATCTGGCGATGGCCACCCGCTGTTGTTCCCCGCCCGAAAGCTCCGAGGGAAGATGGTGAAGACGGTCTGCCAACCCGACCCGCTCCAATCCCTCCTGAGCTCGCCGCCTGGCAGCGCGGCCAAAGTTACCACCAATCATCGCAGGCAGAGCCACGTTCTCGAGCGCTGTGAGTTCAGGGAGGAGGAAGTACCCTTGAAAGACGAATCCAATCTTGCGGTTGCGCCGCACGCACTCCGCCCCATCCCCCTTGGCGTAAAGCGTCTCGCCGTCAATGAGTACGCTTCCGCTCTCGGGTTTTTCAAGACCCGCGAGGGTGTAGAGCAAAGTGGTTTTACCCGCACCGGAGGCTCCGCACAGGAATACGATTTCACCCCGATTGATCTCGAGATCGATCCCGCGCAACACGTCGACCTTTCTGGGCCCTATCTGGAAGGATCGCCGCAGCTGAATCGCCTTCAGGTGATTTTCAATTCCCATATCTTGGACCCGACCATGCCTGCATCCTGCGGGTTCTTCAACCGCAGAAAAACTCAATGCCCACGGGCTGCAGCCCTGCGCAACCGGTCGTTGATTGCAACTCCAAGACCCGTCTCGGGGACCAATTCCGCGACAATTTCACTCACCCCAGACTCATCCAAGCGCCTCATACACCCAAAAAGACGAGCGGCGGCCTCCCTTAGATCCATCGACTCGCTCAACGATTCAACTGCCGAGAAACCAGTGGCTGGAGTGCCCCACGCGAGCAAACCGCGCCCCGCGCGCTGCTCTGCTGAATAGTCCCCGGGTCGGCCCAGGATCAAGACGGTTTGCGGAGCATAGTGACTGAGCAATTGCCCGGGAGCCTCAACTCTGCTGTGGCCAGCATCCAACGGTCTTGCGCTCAAAATCACCGCCTCCCCAGCCAGATCCTCTGCCACAACTGGCCCGCTGCGCAGGATCCGGATCCCTTCCTCCTCCACTGCGACAATCGTAGACTCAAGCCCGTGCAAAGTCGGCCCCCCATCCAAGATCATCGGGATGCGACCCGCCAGTTCAGCGAAGACGTGACCGGCGTTTGTTGGGCTGATGCGCCCGAACCGATTGGCACTCGGCGCAGCTAACGGCCCTCCAAAGCGCTTCAAAACCAACTGAAAAACCGGATGCGCGCTCATGCGCAGGGCGACAGTAGGCAATCCGGAGCAAACCAACTCGGGAACCAAACTACTCCGCGGCACCACCATCGTCAGTGGGCCCGGCCAAAATCGTCTCGCGAGCCGATCCACCAAATCCCGCCGCCGTCCATCAAGCGTGGCCAACCGATGCAACCACTCGATCTCTGGCAAATGGCAGATAAGCGGGTCAAAAAACGGCCGCTGCTTGGACTCAAAAATTTTTGCGGCTGCATCGGGATTTAGCGCATCGCCCGCAAGCCCGTAAACGGTCTCAGAGGGCACCCCCACCACAGATCCCTCACGCAAAAGCCGGCAGGCCACCTCAATGGCGGCGTCGAGGGACGGGGATTCCCGATTCGGAAGAAGTACTGTTTCCACCGTTTTGACGGTTAAAGAATTTATCCGCGCGCTCGCGACCTTTCGGAGCCGGAGTCAAGCGCCGGCCGCGAATCCAGCCGTGAACGTGCCTCTCGCGCGAGTTGAGCAGCTTCCTCAGCCGTGTCGCCGAAAGCTACCAAATGCCCCATCTTTCGACCGGCCCTGGGCTGGCTTTTCCCATAGAGATGCAATTTCACTTCCGGCAGAGAAAGGGCGGAGGCCCAGTTCGGCTCGCCAGCCTCCCAAAGGTCGCCAAGCAAATTGGCCATTGCCACTGGGCGCAGAAGCCGGGTGGAACCCAGCGGCAAACCGCACACCGCTCTTAACTGCTGCTCAAACTGGCTGGTTTCACAGGCATCAAAAGAGAAGTGGCCGGAGTTATGAGTGCGAGGCGCAAGCTCATTCACGATCAGGCGGCCATCCGGCAAAAGGAAGAGTTCAACCGCCAAAACTCCGACAAACTCCAGGGCCTCAGCGATGGTCTCCGCGATGCGGCGCGCATCCGAAATCACCTCATCAGAAACACGCGCCGGAACCAAAGTCACATCCAGAATGTGATTTGCATGGACGTTTTCGCAAAGGGGAAACACCTGCTTTGAGCCATCCACGCCGCGCGCGACGATCACCGATAATTCACGCTCAAACGGCACCCACGCTTCCAGAACTGACAGCTGGTTGAAGGACCTCCAGACTAACGCCAAATCCGAGTCGGCTGTTATTTTGACCTGGCCCTTGCCATCGTAGCCAAACGCGGCAGTTTTCAAAACGGACGGCACACCCAGCTCCGCAACCGCGGAACGTAAGCCCGACTCATCAGCAACGGAGCGGAACCCAGCCACGGGCAAGCCGGCATCACGCAAAAACGTTTTTTCCCTGAGTCGCTGCTGGCAGATGTGTAAAGCGTTCCCTGAGGGCCTAACTGCGCACTCTTGGGAAGCCCACTCCACGGAGGCGACTGGGATGTTTTCAAATTCGAAGGTCAGCACATCCAATCCACGTGCAAAGGCTCTCACCGCACTTTCATCTTCGTAGGAGCCCACCACCTCCAAATCCGCCACCTGTCCAGTCGGCGTATCGCACTCCGCGCTGTAAGTGTGAACCCGATAACCCAACCTCCGGGCGGCAATCGCGAGCATACGCCCGAGTTGACCACTGCCCATCACGCCGATGACAGCCCCTGGCTGAATCACGCTGCGCCCGCTCACCCCGACCTCCCGTCTAAGTCAGGCAACTTGGCCGCAAGAACTTGTTCGGTCTGGGTCGCGCGGAAAACCTCCAACCGCTCGAGAACCCCCCGGTCTTGAAGCGCAAGGATGCCCGCAGCCAGCAGGGCTGCGTTCTTGGCACCCGCAACCCCGATTGCCAAGGTTCCGACTGGGATTCCAGCCGGCATTTGGACGATTGAAAGCAACGAGTCCACCCCGCGCAACACCTTGCTTTCCACCGGAACACCGAGAACCGGCAACCGCGTGAGCGCGGCAATCATTCCCGGCAAATGAGCGGCACCACCGGCGCCTGCGATGATCACTTGCAGTCCCCTTGCAGCCGCCTGCTTTGCGTAGTCCGCCATCAAATCCGGCGTTCGATGCGCGGAGACCACTTGCTTTTCAAAGGAAACGCCGAGGGATTCGAGCATCTGCGCGGCATGCCTCATGGTTTCCCAATCTGAGGTGCTTCCCATAATGATGCCAACTGCTACTTGGGGTCGGTCCATGTTCTATTGAAGCCATGTCTTGCGGCCGGAGGCAAAATCCAAAAGCAAGGGATTTGCGGTGCCTCTCACCAAAAACCGCGCTATCGTCGTCGCCGGTGAATTGTTGCAATCAAATCCAGAGTGAGACCGGCGCGCAGCTTCCGCGTTGGATTCGGCTTTGTTTTGGACGCGAAGCGCTGCAGTTCGGCTTGGTCCTTTGGCTGTTCCTCGTTCAAGCAGCCTGGGCTGCGAGCGCTCCCATTCCCCGCCCAGGCTCCGAGTCCCTGAAGGGTCGTCACGAACGGGAACTCGCCATGAAAGTTGCCGGTGACCCTGCCGGCGTTGAGTTTGAGGTGGATACCGCGCGACTCATCGGAAGTCTCAAATCCATCAACCTGAGCTCCGGGTATTTTAAATACCTGCCTCCGAGTGATCGCACAATATTCGCCGACTCCTTTCGCTTCAGGGCGAAACGCTCGGGCATGTATTCGCCGTGGGAGGTTTTCAACATCACCATCATTGACCTCGGGCCTCGAGTGGTGACGCCAGCCCACTTGGACTTTGGAAGCGTCCGCGTTGGCGAGACCAAGGAATTGCCTCTGGAAATCGAAAACACCGGGGACACGCCGACTGAAGTCATGATTGAGAGCAATCGGACATGGTTCGTCCCGACGCCGAGTCAGTTTTCTCTGGAGGCGAATGGTAAAAAGAGTCCCGTGATTCGATTCAAGCCGTCAGTTTCGGGACGACTGCTCGCCGATTTGACAGTCACCTCCAGCGGGTCAACACAGTTGGTCCGGCTTTCGGGTGACATTCCCCAGTGGCTGGAGGTGAGCCCTCAATCTCTTCAAATCACGCCTGACAAAAACCAACTACGAGAGGCATCACTTTTTGTAAAAAACCCGAACAAAGAGACTGAAACCGTCCATGTTGACTCAAAGAACGCCTTGATTCACCCAACCTCGGTGCAACTTCCGGCGGGAGAAGCCGTCGAGAT
>JBILLC010000080.1:0-7300 GCA_044376275.1 Chthoniobacteraceae bacterium
CCTGAGGATGAAAACGTCTCCAGCTTGGTTATTCACGTAGATGAGATCACCGGCGAGGACCATCGACGACCAGCTTTCAGAGCGCGCTCCAGCGCCGCTGAGTCTTTGTTCCCAAACGGTTTCTCCAGTTGAAAGCTCAATGCATTGGGCGGTACCCGGAGTGTTGAGAATGTACAGATGGCCGTTAGTGATCACCCCACTGCCAATGCGCTGCTTATCGCGCAGTTTGTGCCACAGTCGCTTTTGCGTCACATCACCAGAACCGCCCGGCCGCACCGCAATCGTGCTGCCACCGTATCCCCCGGATCCAACAACCACACCCTCCCCCGCCATTGCAGATGTATAAAGCAGCGGGTTTAATCCGCCACAGCGCCAGAGCTCGGCGCCCGTCTCAGGCTCAAAAGCAGTAAGCCTGCCCGGCAGACTCACGATCAACTCAGTGCGCTTTTCGGTTCGCACGAGAATCGGAGTGCTCCATGAGCCGATCTCTCCCTGTTTGCCTGCGAATCCATCGGTGCGTTCGCTCGGATGCTCCAACGGCACGTTTACCTGCCACAACTTCTTCCCCGAACGCTTGTCAAACGCAGCAACAAGATGATTTTTTCCAGGACCAAAATGCACAAAACACCGGCCTGCATCCAAAACAGGCGAGGCTGCATAACCCCACTGGTGAGTCACCGCCCCGAGATCCACTTGCCACAAAATTTTCCCCTCGAAATCAAACGCGAAGACGCCAGCTGATCCGAAGTTTGCCACAACCACCTCTCCATCGGTAGCTGGCGATGCCGCGCAAGGTGTGTTCGTCGGATGAAACGTTTCAGGATCGCTGTATGTTGTGCCTTTTTCCCAGAGCACTTTTCCATTCGATCGATCCAAGCAAACTAACAGTCTCTGGGTTCCCCGCGCCTGGGTGACAAAAACCCGCTTTCCCCAGATCGCAGGCGTGCTATTTCCGCGCTCGGGTAATGGGGTCTTCCACTTCACATGATTTTCAGGATCCCATCGGGTTGGCAGGCGCGTCTCGTTTGTGACCCCGGTTCCAAGAGGCCCGCGCCACTGCGGCCAGTTCTCAGCGGAAAGGCTCTGAGTGAACAAACACGCCAACGCGAAAGCAGCAGAAGAACAGGAGGTAAAGCCGGGCCCTTTTCTTTTGGAAATCCGCGGGCTGACGAGGGGAGTGCGGGGGGAGAGGTAACGCATAACCCTCTGCCTAGCAGCATTTCCTAGTCCACACAACCCTTCCGGCTGAAATGTCTGTGCGAGACACTGGAAGACTTCCGGTCATCTGCTTCGCAGCGCTCAGTGCAGGATTGGCAAGCTGTGCGGCTCGCGAATCAGTTTGGCGTCTAAATCCAAAAACACATCAAGTCGCCGCCGCGTTTCATGCTCATCAATGGAGCGCGCCATGATGAGGTATGTCGCGTAATGATTGCCCTCGCTTTCAACCAAGCTCGCGTAAAAGTCCGCAAGTTTCGCATCCAGATCGCGCACCCCCTCGGCAAGAATCTGAAACTTTTCGCAACTCCGTCCTTCAATGAGCGCGCAAACCACGAGATGGTCAATGACCTGCTCCCTGCGCCCTTTTCGAAGCGATGCCATCATTCCACTGATCCAAGGGCTGCGCATTGGTTGACCAAACGGAATTTCGCGTTCTTTCAAGAGTCCGAGCACCAGTTCAAAATGTTGAAGCTCCTCAATAGCGATTGCATTGAGCGCACTCACCTCGTGGTAAAGTTCTTTGTACTTCTCCAAATTCAACGCCGTTGTCGCAGCCTTCCGCTCAAGGTGCGCATGATCAATGAGCACGTCCGCAAGGTTGGCCCGTACTTTTGGCAGCCAACAGTTCGGCAGGGATTCTCGCCAAAGAAGCATAGGGCGCTATTGGAAAAACATCGGGCCACAGATGGAAGCCTTGATTCAGTAGAGCTCCAGCGGGTCTCCGGGAAGCGAACGGGACTTCAGGGCAAAAAAATTGCAGCCCCCCGAGGCCGTAGGGCACTCGGAGGGCTGCTGTTCCCCCCAGAACGAGATGACAATCACACGGAAAGAGGGAGGGCGCAATCCCTTTTTACAAAAATAAAAGTCATCTGCTACTGGCCGCCTGCTTTTTGCTGAACCACAGAAGGTTCCGCCGTGTCCTTTTTAAAACGCGCGAGCATTTTTCCCCATTGCAGCTCCATCTCCTTGCATCTCTCGTGATTGGCAGGCGCCAAATCACGCGACTCTGAACGGTCCGCCCGCAAATAGTAGAGCTCCTGTGTTTTGTCCTCGGATTCGAGCCATTTCCAATCGCCCAGGCGGAAAGCCCTGCCACCGCCAGTCTGCCACCACAACGCTCTATTGGTGAGCGGCTTGTTTTCAAGAAGCGCCGGACCAATGTCCAATCCATCCGCGGCGGGATTCTCCCTTTCCCCTGATTGCTTGGGCCATTGCGCTCCTGCGAGCTTCAGAATGGTCGGCGCAAGATCCACCGCATGGATCAACTGCTCCCGAAGCCCGTCCTTCACCTTCATTCCCGCGGGCCAGTGCGCGATGAGCGGACCGGCGATGCCTCCTTCAAAAACCGTTCCACCCCAGAACCGGAACGGCGTGTTCGCAACGGAGGCGATCTGTGCCATCCGTCCATGAGCGAGCTGCTCTCCTGCTGCACCCGAACTCGAGGCCGCTTCGAATTTTACCGCAGCCCCTGAACCGCTGGTGAAAAGTACGATGGTCTGATTCCAAGCCCCCATGACTTTAACCTGTTCAAGCACCCGCCCGATCGCGCGATCCATCCGCCCGATTGCAGCCGTCCTCAGGGTCATGGCCTCTTGAAAACGCCTTCGTTCATCACTGTTGAGGGTACTCCACTCGGAAGCAGGCTTGGGCGGACTGGAGAGCTCCGCGTGGACCGCTAATCCGCCCTCCCACAACCTCTCCAGTCTTCCCTGTCGCATCGCTTCAGAACCTTCGCCGAACTTGTCTGCGTAAGTCTCTTTCTCTTCGTTGGTCAATTGCCCGGCAGCATCTGTCGCATCGATGGCGGCATATGCGAAAAAAGGCTGTGCGCTGTTTTGCGTGGCATGTTCCCGCAAAAAATCGACCAGACTCTTGGCACCGTCATCAAAAACCTCCCCCTCTTTCGCCTTCGCAGAAACCTGCTGTCCATCGAGCATCCAAATCATTCCCGAACCGCCTTGCGACTGCGGGATACTCGCGCACGAATGATCAAACCCTGCATCGCGCGGGTCTGAGCCAAAGTCCCATTGACCCGCATGATAACAGCGGTAGCCGGCAGTTTTCAGGCACGCTGGCAAAATTCGCCCTGAACTGAAAACGCCATCACTGGTGTGCTGCGGGTAATATCCGCTGAGCAGGGCCGAACGCGTCGCCTGTCCGTGCCCGGCGCTGTAGGCTTGAGAGCAACGGACGCCATGACCGGCGAGATAATCAAGATAAGGCGTCTGCGCCTCACCCCCGTAACATCCCAAATCGGAGTAACCGATTCCATCGGCGACAAACAAAATGACGTTAGGCCTTACAGCAGCGGGCGCAGCCGCAGTTGCGACTGCCGCGAGCAGCAGGTAACAGGCGCTCAAGGTTGGCTGCAAGACTCTCATCAGGGGGTGGAGAAAACATTTACAATCTTCTCCCCACATTGATCCACGAACGCAGCCCATCCGTAGGGAGAATCTGATTAACACAGGTGATTTCATCCCTGCGTTCGCGTCGCAACTCAATTCTGCGTTAAAGCAAAAGCTCCAAGCCAACCGGGCAGTGATCAGACCCCATGACTTGCGGCATGATCCAAGCGCGTTTCATCTTTGGCACCAGATTTTTACTTGTCAGAAAATAATCGATGCGCCAACCAACGTTTTTAGCCCTCGCCCCGGCCATCAGGCTCCACCAGGTGTAATGACCACCTGCCTGCTCGAATTCCCGGAATGAATCCACAAAGCCGCCGTCAACAAAGCCTTGGAAACCGGAGCGCTCTTCAATGGTGAATCCGTGGGTCCGCGTGTTCTGCTTCGGCCGTGCTAAATCACGTTCTTGATGGGCGACATTCAAGTCCCCGCAAAACACCACCGGCTTTTTCGCTTCGAGCTTCTGAAGGTATTTTAAAAAATCACGGTCCCATTCCTGACGGTAAGGCAAGCGCTCCAGTTCCCTCTTCGAGTTTGGGACATAAACATTCACCAAAAAAAATTTGTCATACTCGGCCGTTAAAACACGTCCCTCTCTATCGTGCGCGTCAATGCCGATTCCATTGATCACTTCGACGGGCTTGACTCTCGAGAAAATCGCCGTCCCCGAGTAGCCTTTCTTCTCGGCGCTGTTCCAGAACACGTGATAGCCCGGCCATTCACATTCGATGTCCGAGGGCGTACACTTGGTTTCTTGAAGCGATAAAATGTCTGGTGCTTCGGCGGCCAGAAACTCGTTGAAGTTTTTCTTCAGAACCGCACGAAGACCGTTCACATTCCAAGAGAGTAGTTTCATGGTTGGGCTGTAAACAGATCCGGACCGCACAGGAAGTCGCCTTTCGCAGGCAAACAAACGGCAAACAGCAGACGAACGCTTGCTACTTTTTGGCAGGTGAAGCTTGCACGGGCTCGGCCTCACCCAGCTTCAATGTTGGCGCCTTCGCCGAGGTGCTCACCTCAAAAGCAATCCAATGCCCCGCCAGGGCATGCGATGGAAACCCGCACGCGATCGCATATTCACCAGCCTCATCCGCCACAAACTGAAACGTGGACTTGCTCGTGCTGATGCCCGTGATGTGGCTCGGAACTGCCGCTCCTTTGAAGGCTGGCTCCGCGACTTGTAGTTTCTTGACCTGATCCCGCTCCACAATGATCGCGCTATGCGGCACTGGACTCGGGTTGATGAAGGTCACTTCCACCGTCCATCCAGACGGAACCGTATAAGTCGCATTTCCATACGCAAACCCGTTGAAATTCATCCCGTAATTGTTCGCTGAATAAGCGGCAATCACCGTGAGATGCACCGTGTTTGGCTTGTCCGAAAGCCTGAGAAAATCCGCTGGAGTCAGCCCCTCGATGAGTTCTTTTTTCAAGCCCATCGCCTCGTGCGCTCCCGCGTGATTTGACGATTCAGGAGGCCTCGTATCGGCCGCTGCAAGGAAAGGTGTTGGAGCTGCGCATGCGAAAATTGCGCACACCTTCGCCAACATCCGAGGCGAAAGGATCAAGGGTCTGAACGAGAATTTTTTCACGGAGATTAGTTGGTATTCGATTTGAGCAGTCGATTCAAAGACGGGGAACAACATGCGAGGAGCTGTCGCGCGCGGAAGGCGCGACAGCATGGACGCATCTTCAATCAAACGCCGCGACACTGAAGTCGCAGCGCCCGCAGCTTATTTTTTCTGAAGCGGCGCTGTCTGCGCGCCTGCCGGCACTTTGTCAGAGGAAACAATTTTCCAGAGCGCACCGCGTTCACCGGCCGCTGGATCCACCGGACTCCCGTAGTTGGCAGAGGCGTGCGTGATATACAGGTTGCCCGCTTCATCCTCGCCACCGCTCGTTGGGCGGATTGGCGTATCAAGATCCAGCAACTCCTGCATCTGCCATTTGCCGCCGGCATCGAGCTGCATGCCCCAAACTTTCCCTGAACCCCAGTCGCAGCTGAAATACGTGCCTTCCAGGCTTGGATACTCTTTGCCCCGGTAAACTCCCACACCGACCACGCAGATCCCTTGATCCACATGGCTGTATTCCGCGATCGGCAGGATTCCCATGCGGGGCGCGCCTTTCTCGAGTTCAATTGGGAACGGATGGCTGCCGCCCATCATCTTCCAGCCGTAGTTTTCGCCGCCCTTGCTGTTCGCAGGTTGAAGGTCGATCTCTTCCCAGTGGTTCTGCCCCACATCTGCGATGTAGAGCTCGCCGGTTTTGCGGTCGAACGAGAAAGTCCAAGGATTGCGCAGTCCATACGCCCATATTTCCGGCTTCGCCTTCGGATGAATTTTCGAGAACTGCAACTCCGAAACGCCGAAGAGCGTCATCTGCTGAAGGGGAGTGATGAAGGGATTATCCTTGGGAATCGTGTAGGCTCGGTCGGAAGTGCTGCTGTTGACATCGATGCGAAGCATTTTTCCGAGCCAGGTGTGCAGGTCCTGACCCGCACTGATCACATCGCCCTCCCATCCGCCGTCGCCGACTCCGATGTAAAGGTAACCGTCCGGTCCGAAGGCCATCTTGCCGCCGTGATGATTGCAATACGGATAATCAATTTGCATGATCACACGCGCGCTATCCACGTCCGCCTTGTCCGGATTGTTTTTGGAAACTTTGTACTCGACGAGCATCGTGGCTCCGTTGAACCAGAGGTCCGAGTAGCTCACATAACACAACCCGTTCTCCTTAAACTTCGGATGAAACTCGATGGCGTATAAACCCTCTTCGAGAAACGAACTGATCGTCTTGTCTTTCAGATCCAGAAAAGGCTTGGGCAGAAGCTTGCCGTCTTTGATCACACGCACCAATCCATTTCGTTCGCAGACAAAGAGACGACCGGAACCGTCTTTCGGTGAAGACACATGGCCCGGATCCACGAGACCATCGGCTACTTTCACCAGCTTGATGTCCACCGGTTTCGGCAGTTTGCCGCCGGGTTGCACAGGTGCTGGCTGCGTGTCCGCCGCGAACAGTGAAGGCGCTATTGTTGCCGCCGCGAACAATGCACAGGAAAACTGCAGAGAACGTGAGGTGTTTTTCATAGAGGGGATTTGGGTTGGGATGGAGTCTCAAGATAATACCCCCGCTGAACGGCGGCAAGGCTTTCGGGCAAATTCCGACCCGCTCCCGGAACCCATCGCCCACAATCCGCTCCAAATCCAAAAACTTCACATATCCGGAGTCCGCCGTTGGCATTTTGCGGAAAAGCCCCCCATACTCGAAGGGTGAGCTACACGGTTTTTGCCCGAAAATACCGCCCCCAGACCTTTGATGACGTCGTCGGGCAGGATCATATCACCCAGACCTTGAAGAACGCGATCCTTCAAAACCGCCTGGCGCATGCCTATCTGTTTGTGGGCCCGCGTGGTACCGGGAAAACCTCATCGGCGCGAATTTTGGCGAAGGCGCTGAATTGCCTTCGGAGCAATTCCCCGACGATCGACCCCTGCGGGGAGTGTCATTCTTGCCAGGAAATCGCCTCGGGCAGCTCCCTCGACGTGCTCGAGTTCGATGCGGCATCCAACACTCAGGTCGAGAAGGTGCGGGACATCATCATCGACAACGTGAAATTCATGCCAGCGCGGGGAAGGTTCAAAGTCTATCTGGTGGATGAAGTGCACATG
>JBILLC010000220.1:0-4771 GCA_044376275.1 Chthoniobacteraceae bacterium
TTCACCGGCAAACTGGCTCTGCAGGCGAGCATTCCGGCGGATGCGCCGCCCATCAGCCGGACACTGATTCTGCGGGCGGCGCGAGAGCAGAACGGTTTCATTTGGGGGGACAATGAATCGGATCAAAGAGACATTTCAATGAGCATGGCCGCGATCAAGATACGCACGGGCATGTACGCTCCGTTGGTCTGGATGGGCGAGAGCATAGGCGTGCTATTTGTGGATAATCCGACAAGGCGCAATGCATTCTCTGAGGGTGATTTGCAATTTCTTTTGTCGGTCGCGCAGTACGCGGCTTCGGCCGTTGCGAACCAGCTTTTGCAAAATGAGATCGCTCAGAACAACCAGACGCTTCAGCACCTTCTTGCTAATTTCTCGCCAAAGATCCGCGACAGACTGCTCGAAAAATCAAGGCAGGGGCGCCTCCAACCCGGAGGCGAGAAGTCGAATGTGACTATCCTCCTCTCAGATCTCCGCGGTTTCACCAAAACCAGCTCAACCTTGGATGCCGAGGTCGTCGTCAACATGCTCAACGATTACTTCAGCGTGCTTGGTGAGGAGATCTTCAGGTCCGACGGCACGATCGATAAATTTATCGGAGATGCAATTCTTGCGGTTTACGGAAGTCCTGAACCGGACGAACACCACGCTTGGAAGGCTGTATGTTCTGCCATGCAGATGCAGCGGCGGATGGCGGTTGTAAACGAGCGACGCAAAAGCGCGGGCTTGCCCCACTGCGAGCTCGGGGTTGGGGTTTACACGGGCGAGGTTCTGCACGGGTTTATCGGAGCGGAGGACTGCCTGGAGTACACGGTGATCGGCGACACGGTGAACAAGGCCTCTCGCTACTGCGACGGGGCGCAGGGAAGCGAAATTGTGCTCGGGCCGCTGACTTACGAATCGATCAAGCAGCATATGACGGCGACGGAGCGGCTGATTTCCACCAAACACGAGGGGCAGCTTCCGGCGTGGGTGGTGGAGTGGAGGGAATAGGAGGACTGCGCGAGGGGTGCAGAGCCCTCGACATCCCGTTAAGCGGCAAGTATTTTCACAAGAGGACTAAGCCCCGATTCCGGAACGCAAACGCCAATCTGTCTGGCCTCTCGGGGGGTAAGGCAAATCATTTCCTGATTCCCCCTTTCCCCTAAGGGAAAGGCCCCGTATGCTTAAGGGCTACCTATATGAACCCCGATATCCAAAAAGCGGTTGAGGCCGGTAAAATCTCAAAGTCAGTAGCCGGAATTCTGGAACACTTCACCCCGGGGGCATGTGTGCTTCATAAGAACTGGGGGTTTGGACAAATCGCGACCATCGATTTTCTAGTGAATCAGATCAGCATCGATTTTGTGACGAAGAAAGGGCACTCGATGCAGCTGCAGTATGCGGCCGAATCCCTCCAACTGATCGACAGGGAGCATACTTTGGCTCGAATCGCGCTCGATCTCGCAGGCGTGAGAAAACAAGCCCAGCAAGAGGCCGAAGCTTTCGTGCGCTCGGTGCTCTCAAGTTACTCGGGCAAACTCACCGTTGACCAACTCAACAGAGTGCTTGTACCAGCCGTCTTCAACGAAACGGACTTCAAGAAGTGGTGGGATGGCGCAAAGAAGATTCTTAAGAAAAGCGGCCACTTCTCACTGCCAACAAAAAAAACGGACCCAATCATTTATCGGGAGGAAGCAGTTTCGCGCTCCTCAGAGCATCTCGAGGCCTTCACAAGCGCGCGCCAGCTCAAGGATCAGATCGCAGCTCTGGAGCGAATCCTGAGGGAACTTGAGGAATTCAAGGATTCCACCGCGCAACTGCAGTCGATCATTTCCGTGGCCGAGGAGACGGCCCGCAGAAATTCAAAAATGGCGACCGCCGAGGCGCTCACGATGCTCACCCAGCGGGACGAAATGGTGGAGAGGATCAAGGACTTGCATGCGGGCGCCGGGGCACCGACTCTCGAATCAATGCTGCTCGACGAGCAGCGCTCGCTCTCCTCGCTGCTGGAGGAGGTTCCGGCTGCCAAACTACGCAGGGTCATCGGCGCTTTTCCGACGGCATTCGGGGATTCTTGGACAGCGAAAGCGCTGCAGCTCATTTCACGCGGGAGCACAAGACTTGTCACCGAGGCGGCGAGACTCTTGCAGGAGCGCGAAAAACAAGACGAACTGCACAGCGCGCTGGACAGGGCCATCCGAGATCACTCCATCTCATCATCCGCCCTCACTTGGCTCTGCGACAAAAAGGAACGCGAAGGGCAATTCAAGTCCCTGATTCATCCACGTGTGATGAGCGCAATCTTGTCGGCTCTGGAGCGCGACCAGTTTAACGAAAACCGCGACCGCAAACTCCACGACCTTGTGGTAAACGATCAAACCCTTCTTCCCGATCTGATTAAAAATGCTGAAGTGGAGGAAGTTCGCGAGGCGATGCGGAAGCTGTTGCTCACCCCCATTTTTGAAGATCTGAATAAACGCTCCCTCCTAGGGAGATTCGTGCGGCGCTTCCCCGAACTGGAAGTGCTTATCTCCGGCGAGCGCGAGGAAAAGCAGGAATCACTGATTGTTTCCTGGGAAAGTCTTGAGAAGCGGCAGCTTGAGTATGAGGAGATCGTTAACAAGAAGATTCCCGAAAACACGAAGGAAATCGCCATCGCGCGCGACTACGGGGACTTACGGGAAAACTTTGAATTTAAGGCCGCCAAGGAGATGCAACGGGTGTTGATGAGACGCAAACAGGAGATGGAACGGGATATCTCCCTCGCCAGAGGCACTGACTTTGCCAATCCCGACACCTCTCAGGTCTCAATCGGCACCAGCGTCACAGTCCGGGGAATCCATGACTCTCAAATGGACACCTATCACATCCTGGGAGCATGGGATACGAATCCGGAACAGGGGATTATTTCTTACAAAGCCGCAATTGCGCAAAGTCTCCTGGGGCACAAGTGCGGCGAAACCGTGGATCTACCCACGGAGGGCGCCGACCGCCCTGTCGAGATCACAAACATCGTCGCCTGGTTAAAGGCCTAAATTGAATTGCATCCAAAGCGGCCAGACAGGCAACTTGTATGCTGATTTCGTCTCGATAAACCACCACACGCAAAAACACCAATCATATGTCAGCAACCCTAATTTCCACCATCATCGCGCGCCAAATTCTCGACTCCCGGGGTAACCCCACGGTCGAGGTCGATGTTGAACTTGTCGGCGGCGCAGTCGGTCGCGCAGCGGTTCCAAGCGGTGCCAGCACTGGTGAGCACGAGGCGGTTGAACTTCGCGATGGCGACAAGTCGGTATATCTCGGGAAAGGCGTGCTCAAAGCCGTCCAAAACGTTGAGGAAATTATCGCCCCGGAGCTAGAGGGCCACGATGCATTGGATCAGGTTTCCGTGGACAAAACGCTCCTTGATTTGGACGGGACTCCAAACAAAAGCAAGTTGGGCGCAAACGCGCTTCTGGCGGTCTCCCTTGCAACGGCGCACGCAGCAGCGAACCAAGTCGAGCTTCCCCTCTTCAAGTACATCGGAGGACCGAACGCGAAAGTTCTTCCCGTGCCGATGATGAACATACTGAACGGAGGCGCTCATTCAGACGCGCCGATTGACTTTCAAGAGTTCATGATTCTTCCCAAGAAATTCAGCACCTTTTCCGACGCGCTCAGGGCGGGCACCGAAATCTTCCACGCCCTCAAGGGAGTTCTGAAGGGCCGCGGACTCTCCACCGCAATCGGCGACGAAGGCGGCTTTGCACCGAATCTCAAAAGCGCATCGGATGCCTTGGAAACGATCGCCGAGGCCGTTAAGAAAGCGGGATACAAGCTGGGCGAGGAAATTTTCATCGCTCTCGACGTGGCTTCTTCCGAATTCTTTGATGCTGCGGCCAAGCAATACGTGTTCAAAAAAAGCGACGGGTC
Organism: Chthoniobacteraceae bacterium; assembly: GCA_044376275.1. Taxonomy (GTDB): domain Bacteria; phylum Verrucomicrobiota; class Verrucomicrobiia; order Chthoniobacterales; family Chthoniobacteraceae; genus Chth-196. Next base: position 3,901 of record JBILLC010000220.1, read on the forward strand.
ACGCAGGTCTGCCGCTGAACTGGTTGCTTACTACCAAGAACTGCAGAAGAACTATCCGATTGTTTCTATCGAGGATGGATGCGCCGAGAATGACTGGGACGGATGGAAGGCGATCACGGACGCCATGGGAAAAAACACGCAACTCGTTGGAGATGACCTTTTTGTCACCAACGTAGACTTCCTCCGCAAGGGCATCGAGCGTGGCGTTGCGAACTCAATCCTTGTGAAAGTGAACCAAATCGGGACCCTGACTGAGACCTTGGACGCGATCGAGCTTGCGAAAGAAAACCGATACACGGCGGTCATCTCCCACCGCTCGGGAGAAACGGAGGACACGACGATCGCAGACATTGCGGTTGCGACCAACGCGGGACAGATCAAAACCGGTTCACTCTGCCGCACCGACCGCGTGGCGAAGTATAACCAGTTGTTGAGAATCGAAGAACAATTGGGTGACAACGCGATCTTCGGTGGTAAGATGTCCGTCTAAGTGAGCGACCGTTTTCTGGAGCAACCGCATCAGATTGCGCGCCCCGTTTGGGTTTCCCTAAACTGGGCGCTCACTTGCTTTATCGCAATCGTGGTGCTCATGACGCTCGCTATGCGTTATCTCCCAGAGACTTCGAAAAGGGACGAGATGCGCGCGGAAATTCAGGATCTTGAGACCCAGCTTTTCGCCAAGAAAGCGGTGCTGCAACGTCACGAGCGCCAAGAGCGTTTGTTACGTACTAGCCCCGAATACCTTAGCATGATTGCTCGGGACAGGCTCGACCTGATGCAAGAGGGCGAGACTGTTTACCGTTTCGACACATCTATCAGACGCTGAGGAAGATAGACTTCTCTCACCGGTCCCGGCAAACGCCCGTAGACC
>JBILLC010000083.1:0-7217 GCA_044376275.1 Chthoniobacteraceae bacterium
GTGGAAATGGAGGGCTCGCAGGAATTGCTTTATCGCGCTGAACTCAAACGTGCGCGACAAGCCATCCTCAAGATTGAAACGAGCAAGGAGCTTGATAAACAGCGCTTCAACGTGCTGACCTCGCTTCTGCGCCTTCGCCAGATTTGCTGTCATCCGGGCTTGGTCAGCGAGGATCACGGTCACGCGGACAGTGCAAAGCTCGATGCACTCACCGACTTGCTTGAGCCTCTAATGGAGGAGGGGCACAAGGTGCTCGTGTTCTCGCAATTTGTCGACATGCTTGAGCGGGTTGAACGCGAGGTCGATGCGCGCGGCTGGGATTCTTACGTGCTGACTGGTGAGACCGAAAACCGCGGCGAATTGGTGGATGAGTTCCAAGCGCATGAGGGTTCCGCAGTGTTTTTAATTTCGCTCAGGGCGGGGGGCATGGGTTTGAATCTCACAGCGGCCTCCTACGTTGTGCTATTTGATCCATGGTGGAACCCGGCCGTCGAAAATCAGGCCATCGACCGCACACATCGGATCGGGCAAACCCATCAGGTCATCGCGTACCGGTTGGTTGTTAAAAATTCGATTGAGGAGAAGATCAGGCATTTGCAGCGGACCAAGAGTGCCATGGCCAGCGATGTTCTGGGTGAGGAGGCTTTTGCGAAAGCGCTTACCTTGAATGATTTCAAGTTCTTGCTGGAGGACTGAGCGATGCCCGCTCCTCGACCACTCAATCGCAAAGCTTTGCGCGGGTTGGCGCTCAGGTGGGCATTGAGCCAGGGGTTCAAGGTCGCGGCGACGGGAGTCGCCTTGCCTTCGCTCAAAACCCGGGTGGATGTGGCCGCTTGCAAGCCCGAGGCGCCAAAGCGGGTCAAGGGAAAGCTTGCGCTGCGGGCCGGTGCGACTCTCCTCATTGAGTGCTTCCACGGCAAGCCACGCACCAGTGATGAGCTTCCCGAGGAATCTGCTCTCGCCCGCCTCGCGGAACTCGAGCAGCAACGGGCCGTATACGAGGAAGCCATGCGGCGTTCTTTTCCAACGCTGCGGGAAGGGGAGACGCTTTTTCCTGAATTTGATGTTTACCGGTTCCAGGATGTGGGTTCCGCGGAATACGCGGCGTTACTGAAAGAGATTGAGCTTCTATCGCTGCAGGTCCATCACGGAACGAGGTTCGGGAAGCTGGGGAGATGGCCGGCGGCGAATCTGCGCTATGTTGCGGCGGAATGCGGTGCGGTTCACCTTAAGGAACTGCCAGCCGGTTGGGGGCTGCTTGAAAGGCACGGGGCGGAGTTGGTGCCCGCTGTGAAAGCGGTCTGGTTTGACGCCTCGGAGATTAATCGGTGGACCTTGATGATGCGGATTGCCATGCGTGCGACGCAGTCCGCGGCTGAGTCGAGTACAGATATGCGGTGAGCCTTCGTTGAAGCATTATTAGAATCAAATGAAACTGCGCACTTCCGATTTTGACTACCGGTTGCCCGAGCATTTGATTGCTCACTCGCCGTCGGGGCGCAGGGATGAAGCGCGGATGATGGTGCTGCACAGGGACACGCGTCAAATCGAGCACAGGAGGGTGTCGGATTTTCCGGATTATTTGCGCGAAGGTGACCTCGCTATTTTTAACAATACCCGCGTGATTCCAGCCCGCGTTTTTAGCGATGACCGCAGGGTTGAGTTGTTGTTGTTGGAGCGCGTATCGGAAAGCGCGTGGCGTTGCCTGGTGAAGCCGGGTCGCAAGATGCGGACAGGGGCGCGCATTCAGGTGGGGGGCATCTTTGGGGCGGTGCTTGATGTTCTCGAGGACGGAGACAGGATTGTGGAGTTCGAAAAGCCGATCGATCCTAATGAGGTCGGAGTGCTGCCTCTGCCTCCCTACATTAACCGCGCGGTTTGCGAGCAGGATTTGGCGCGTTATCAAACGGTCTATGCGACCGAAGAGGGTTCAGTCGCGGCGCCCACTGCAGGGCTTCATTTTACCAAAGAACTCCTCGAGCGAATCCCCCACGAATTCGTCACCTTGCATGTTGGGGTCGGCACCTTCCGTCCCGTGCAGGTTGAAGATCCCGCCGATCATCCCATGCATTCCGAGCGGTACAACGTCTCCGAGCGGACGGTGTTGGCCTTGGGCCGTGCGCAGCGTGTGATCGCCGTTGGAACCACCAGTGTTCGGGTGCTGGAGGCTTCGGCGAAGGCAGGACTTCCCCTCGCAGCAGGCAATGGACGCACCAACCTGTTCATTCGCGAACCGTACGACTTCCGCGTGGTGGGCGGACTGCTGACAAATTTTCACCTTCCGAAAAGCACGCTTCTGATGCTTGTCAGTGCGTTCGCTGGGCGCGAGTTTGTCTTGAACGCCTATGAGGAAGCCATCCGGGAACAATACCGTTTCTTTTCGTACGGGGACTGCATGCTGATTGTTTGAGGCCTAAAAGTGTCCAGTGCTTGGATTCTTTCCGCAGTAAGATGCGTGGAGACTTGCAGGGCTGGCGGGGCTGCACCACAGCACGGTGGCCAACCCGAAGACGGAATGCGTGAGAGATGTGAGCAATGTGAGAAATGGCACAGAGGGAAAACAGATTATTTGATAGCCCCGACTGTTTTTCTGAAAGCTTTCTGGAAGCATGGGGTCCGGGTTTTTGCTAAACCGATAAGTGTAATCTACTTCATTAACGCCAGATGATTCGTTCCAGTCACTTATTTGAATCTGTTAAGAGTCCATCTTTTATACATTGCGGCTGCCAGCCGGGTGGACGCGTAGTTGGTTGGGCGGTAGTCTGTATTCCTTGAGTCGTTACCATGACTAGCCCCTTACCGTTGGAATCCCTCTACGATTTTTCTTACTCGCAGCTTGAGGCTCGGTTGGAAAACGATGGTGTGCGTCCGATTCACGCGCGGGCCTTGTGGCAGGCTTTGTACCGCGATTTGAATCTCGAGCCTCGGGATTGCGCGGATTTTCCCCGGCCTCTTCAGCGGTGGCTTGGGGATGGGGAGGGTAAAAAACTGCCAATCGCGCGTGTAATCGAGCGGATTGAGAGCGGCGATGGGTGGACTCGAAAGCTGCTGTTTTCTCTCGCAGATGCTCATCAGGTGGAGGCTGTTTTGATGGGGTTTCCGGGCCGTTTTACAGCCTGTTTGAGCACTCAGGCAGGGTGCGCCATGGGCTGTGTTTTCTGCGCGACTGGACAGATGGGGTTTGTGCGGCATCTGCGAGCCGGTGAAATTGTGGCGCAAGCAGTCGAGGCCCAGCGAATCCTCGCGAAGGAGGGAGATTCATTGCGCAATCTGGTCATGATGGGCATGGGCGAACCCTTTCATAATTACGATGCCGTGATGGGAGCTCTGCGTATCATATCTGATTCTCGCGGGCTGAATCTGACCCCCTCGCGGATCACCGTCAGCACAGTGGGTGTCGTGCCGGGTATTGTGCGTTTTGCCGAGGAGCGTGCGCGTTTTAATCTGGCGGTCAGTCTTCACGCCACAACCGATCAGGAGCGTTCTGCCCTTGTGCCCGTGAACCAGCGCTGGCCCTTGTCGGAACTATTGGATGCTTGCCGGTATTATCTAAAGTGTTCGGGGCAGCGGCTGTTTTTCGGGTGGACTCTGATTGAGGGGCAAAATGACTCTGCCGGGCACGCGCGCCAGATTGTGGAGCTGATCCGTGGGATGGATGCTCACGTGAACTTGATCCGGCTGAACCCGACGGCCGGCTTTGAAGGGGTTACGCCCGGAGAGTCCGCCGCCGAGGCATTCAGGCAGGTTATTCAGGACGCCGGTTTTCCCTGCACCATCCGTCAGCACAGGGGGATCGATGTGGCTGCGGGATGCGGCCAACTAAAAGCGGCGCGTATCCAGAGTGGACAGCGCGCCGCCGAGGTCTGTAGTTCTCTGTAAACCGAGGCTTAGCTAGCCGCCTCGGCTTTCTTTGTGCGGCGAGCCTTCGGCTTCACCACCGGGGTCTTCGCTTTGAGCTTCTTGCGGTTTAGGTACGCTGCGCGACGACGGCGCTTTTCAATTTTGTTATATTGTTTGCCCATGAAATTAAGTGCTTGGTTTGGAACGATACCTTGCATTCGGCCCGAGCGGCAAGGGTAAACAGGGGGTACACAAATGGGCGGTGGCGGCCATAGCCGGTTTTTTGTCCCCTGATCACTTAGCGGCTCTTTTTGCGGCACGCTTCTTTCGGGTCCGGAATCCATTGCCCGAATATTTCGAGCGGCGTCCCGAGCTCCACCCACTCAAAGAACTGCTTTGCAGGATTCTCCCCGCTCAAAGGGACCCGGACGCAGCCGTGGGATGCCGGACGATTCGGAACGGAGCGGAACCCGTGGATAAAATAGTGGCCCGAATATTGGACGCTGTAGGGCATTGGGGCGTTGTGATAACGTCTGGAGTAGTGCATCTGCTGTTTTTGGATGACCTGATATTGTCCATTCGGGGTGCTGTTGTTCATGCCAGTGCTGACGCGTGATTCGATCACCAGTCGGCCGTCCTCATACGCCCTGAGGCGTTGGGTGGATTGATCGATCTCAATCTTTTTTGAAGCGGACGGAGCCGGCCTCGGTGAGGATGCGTTGCCCTCCAACGCGAGGAGTATGACTCCAAGCAGGTTGAGGGCGAGAGACTTCATGCTTGTGACTTTTCGAACAGCGCCTGTCTTTTGGACGGAAAAGGCCGCTGTCTTCTTCGTCAAGTATTGGGAGGCCCGTGTGTTTGCGTGGAGCCGGAACAAACAGAGGGGGTCTCGAATCTAATTCGTGCGTCGAGTGGTCCCGCAAAGCCGCTTTTTTCACCGGCATCAGCGGCTGTGCCTCGACCTGCCTCTGCGCCGCGCTGGATGGCTCCTAGGGATGCCGGTACGTTTAGCCTATCCACATTCCCGGCTCTGAAGACGACAACCGCTCATCCGCCCATCGATGTTTTCACTCTGGACTTCATGTCACCGTGGGTCTGGCTGTTGCGATCCGCCAAATTCCGCGGATTTTTTCCGGCAAATCAGGGCGGAGATTGTGACGTTACTACTGAGATCCCACCATGCCGCCCCTCGACCCTCTTCAAGAAAAGTTTCTCCGTCTCTACGCGGAGCAGGAGCAAGCATTGCAAGGCTATGTGCGCTCGATGCTACCGGACCGGAATGAGGCGTCTGAGGTGATGCAGGAGTTGATTGTGACGCTTTGGCAGAAATTTGGGGACTCTGAAGATTTTCGTCGCTGGGCTTTTGGGGTCGCACGGATGAAGGTGCTGCATCTTCTTCAGAAGCGAAAGCGTGACCGGCATGTGTTTGGCGAGGATCTCATCAGGCAGCTCGCCGACCGGCAGGAAGGATTTGAGCAGAGACACATCTCGCAGCGTGAGGCACTTGAGGAGTGTTTGAAAAAACTGGGTCAGAAACCGCGTGAACTCGTGCTCACCGCCTACACACAGGGTACGCGCATCCATGATTTGGCGGCGCAACGTGGCGAGACCGCGATGTCGCTTTACAAGAAACTGCATCGCATTCGGCAGTCCTTGCTCGAATGCGTGCGACGCACCCTGGCCTTGGAGGAACCGGTATGAACACGCGCTGGCACGATCTCATTCAACGTTATATTTCGGGCAATATCACCGATGCAGAGGCTCGTGTGCTCGAGCAGCAGCTCAAATTGGATCCCGAGTTGCGCGACTGGTACCTCGATGCGCTGAATCTGGATTCTGCGCTCGAAGCAGCGGCGGAGTCCGCACAGGCAGTCCTCAGTTTGCCGATGCCGATTTCACAACGCGCACTCATGAATGCAGCTGCGTCACCTGCAAAACCTTGGAGGATGGTTCTTCCTTCGGCAGCCGCGGCGGCGGCCCTTGTTTTTTGCGGGGCCTTGCTTTGGCAAGTGTGGGGCCGCGATGCAAAAATCGCGGAATTGGTGGATGTCCAGCGGGCGCGATGGGATGGCAGTACTTTGTCTACAGAGCCCGGCAGTAGGCTGGGGGTGGGGCGCTTGCGGTTGGCGGAGGGTCTGGCATGCCTGCGTTTTGCACGGGGCGCAGAGGTGACACTGGAGGGACCTGCAGAGTTGGAGTTGGTTGGCGAGCAGGTTTGTCGCCTGCATCGAGGTTCGCTCGTCGCGCATGTGCCAGAGGCGGCTCGTGGATTCTCAGTGCTGACCCGGAGCGCCATGCTTATTGATTATGGCACCGAATTCGGCATTACCGCCGATGCCAGCGGTCAGGCGCGGGTGCATGTGATGCAGGGCGAGGTTGAACTGCGTCATACAATGGGGTCAACTCCGATACGGCTGACCGCGCGGCAGATGACGGACATCACGCTCAACGATTTGAGACCGCCGCGTCCGTTCGAAACGGAGCCCCGGCTGAGCGATATGCCTCTGGCGGCCGATGGGTTCGCGGCGACGTTGACCACGAGGGTGGGCCGCGGGGCTGCGGCGTATGTTTCAGAGCCCCGCACGGGCGAAAATCAATCCGACTCGCTTTTACTTTTGAAGAACTGCGCCGAACCCGGATACGGACGCAAAGTACTGCTGCGCTTTGATCTGGGTGAGATGTCTGAACTCGAACCGGTCCGGGAGGCGCAACTCGTTCTGAATTTTGGCCCGACCGGTCTTGGTTACGCCTCGCATGGTGACGAGGCGAGGATCGCAGTGTACGCGCTTATCGACGACTTGGCGGACGAGTGGGAGGCTGCATCGGTGAGTTGGGATACGCAGCCGGCTTTTGCTGCGGATGCGGGTGGCGTGGACGAGCGCAAGGCGGTGCGCATCGGCAGCTTCACCGTACCACGCGGCGTGCAAACCGGCGCGTTTACGATCGATAGCCCACATTTGGTCTCAAGAATCAGGGCGGATGCCAACCGTTTGCTTACTCTCGTAATTGTGCGCGAGAATCGGATCGAAGTTGGCGGCGGACTGGTGTTGGGCATTGCTGGTAATCGGCATCCCATGCTGCCTCCGCCCACGCTGCGCATCCGCTAGAGCACCAAACCCGAAGCCGCTTTTAGCAATCCAAACTCCATGAAAAACACAACCGTATCTCTTTTAATGACTGCCGCTTTTGCGGCTTGCTTGGACGCAAAAGAATTGCCAAAGCCCAGCACTCCCAATCCCGGCCTGCGCTATTACTACCCTCTGCCGAAGCAGGCTTCTCCGAAGACTTACGAATTTGACATCGTCATTTACGGTGCGAGTCCGGCGGCCGTTTCCGCTGCCTGTCAGGCAAAGAAAATGGGCAAGACCGTAGGCATC